>WJIP01000232.1 GCA_014730185.1 Caldithrix sp.
CAAGACACCAATGGCTGGGCAAGTCATATCCCATGTATAAAAGCAATTTATTAATTACATGGATAAGCTATGCCTTCCTTTTGCTCATCATGACAGCTTGCGGGGCGGTGCAAAAACAAAAAACGCCCTCTTCTCAAACGGCGTTTCGGCAGTATTCCAACGCCCTCAAGCTGAAAGAAATTGGTCAGTATCAACGCGCTTTACAGGAAATCAATGAAGCGATTGCCCGCAATGACCGCATTGCAAATTTTCAGGCCCTTAAGGGTGATTTGCTGTATCAGATGGGCAGCGACTCCATGGCCATCGATGCCTATGAACAGGCATTACAATTACGCAAAAATAATCCGAGGGTGCATTTACAACTGGCCGATATTTATACCCGCATGGGCAATCATGAACAGGCGGTTGTGGAAATGCGGGAGGCGTTTAAACAGGATAACGATCATCTGCAAATACTGGTGATGATGAGCCGCCGCATGATGGATATGAATAATTTGGATGAAGCCCGCCTGCTACTGGCCCAGTACCGTCGTCAACAAGACAAGAGCGGAGAGCCGCTGGCAGCGGAATACTATCGCACGCGGGTTAAACTATATTATTTACAAAATCGATACCAGGAAATTGCCGATTTATATGAGGATTGTCCGGCGGACTGGATCAAAACCCGCGAAGACGGTTTGATAGTATTAACCACTCTGCTTAAGCTCAATCGTTATCCCTTAGCCTTCCGCTGTCTTTCGCAAATTGATCCGCACCTGATCGGTAAAGATTTTTACCATTATTTTAAGGGCCGCTATTATTTTAGTATACAGAACTTCGACGATGCCCTGGAACAGTTTGAATTAGCAAAAGCAAACGGCAATGCCACCGCTGAGCTGCAAGAGTGGATGGTCAAAACCAGGCAACAAATACAATAGTTCCCGTGCCATAATCCCTTTTTGCTCATGCCTCGGGCACTGCCCTTCCGAAGATCAGGTTTGACCCATACTAAGATTGCTTTATAGTGGACCGGTTCATAAATTGTCTTTCGCGAAATGCAATCATGATCCAAAAAATGAGAGAACAACACATTGACCGACAGCGAAATTCAAATCAAAGGCGGCACAGCGGACAGCATTATCCGGGATGTTCAATATCTGCACAAAACCATCTGGGGCCTGGACGACTTGGAGATGATTCCGTCCCATATGTACATTGCCACGGACCATTGCGGTGGGCAGATGCTGTGCGCTTATATGGACCAACAACCGGTGGGGTTTGTGTACGGCTTCCCCGGTATCGACGAAAAAAATAAAGCCTACTTTTATAGCCATAACCTGGGCGTACTCAAAGAATACCGCAACCGGGGCATTGCCTTTTTACTGAAAGTGGAATTGCGCTCCCGATTACTCCGCTCGGGTTTTAAAACCGTCAAATGGACATACGAGCCGCTGGATTCCAAAAACGCCTACGCCTATATCCGTAAACTGGGCTGTGTTTCCAACACCTACTTTAAAAACTATTACGGCGAAATGCGCGATGCCATCAACAAGGAGTTGCCCAGCGATCGGCTGTTAATGGAGTGGCCTATTGCCGGCGATCATGTGCAAAACATACTGGACCAAAAACGGGCCAAGCTGACGCTGGCGGATGTTGATGCATCCAGGCTGCTCAACGCTACCCAACCGGGTGCCCGGGGATACGCCCGGCCGGTCGATCGCCCGGTTCATATTGAAAAATTGGTACAAAAAAACCAATTACCCTTGTATCTGGAAATACCGGCCAACCATGCCGAACTAAAGGACGCCTCGTTCCGGCTAGCCCTGGACTGGCGTATGCATGTCCGTGAAAAGCTGACGCGCTGTTTTGCCCAAAACATATACATTACCGATGTTATTTATGAACAGGACCGGTTTTTTTATGTGCTGGATCGGTTTAAGGAATAATTCGATAGGAAAAATGCTATGACGAAAAAACATTTCTGGTTATCCTTTATATTCATCGTGATCATTGTGGTCATGTTCATTTTACCGGAGCTGACTCCCGATCGTTTTGACCGGCTGATTTTAATGTATGCCACAAAGGATGAACTGCTGGGCGACGTGGCCACGGGCAAGAAAGGTCTGGCCTCCATGAAGTACCTGTTTAAGCTGGATATCTATCTGGAAATTTTATCCAAAATCGTAGCGGCGGCCAGTTTGGTGGGATTGTTGTATCAGTTCAAACGGGATAAAAACATCAATGAAGCGGAATTTGTCCTCAACATCAACAACAGTTTCATTACCAATGAACGGTTGATGGACGTGTATAAACAACTGGAGACCTGCAAAAGCAATGATCAGCAGACCAACCCGTTTACGGAAGAGGATGTGATCAATGTGGCCAACTATTTATCATTTTTTGAACCGTTTTACGCCCTGGTCACCCAGAAGGTGGTCAATTTTTCATCCATCGATCAACTGGCCTATCGCTTTTTCCTGGCCGTCAATAACCGCTATGTACAGGAAATGCTGCTGTGTAAGGAACATAAAGAAATCGCCTGGAAGGATTTATACAAATTGCACCACGCCTGGAAACAATACCGCACCCGTAAAAATGACTTTGAAATCTGGCAGAAGGAATACGATTTATCGCAATGTCCCAGGTATAAAGACATTATAGCCGACCGGCCAGTAGCCTGATGGAACTGCTCAAAACGTAAAATACTAAAACGTTTCACACATTCTTAACGTCCGGTTATGCAATGTATGAGCGATAGAAAATTAGCGCTGATTGTCAATTTTGGTTTTTACTTTTTCAAATAACCTTTTACCTCTTAATTTCTTAGCGATGACTCTCCCTGTTGTATCGATTAAAAAAGAGGAAGGAAACCCGCGCACCCCGTAAGCCTTCACAATACTAGTATCAATAAGGGCATTGGGAAAATTGAGAGGCTTTTCCTCTAAAAAGGCTTCCAACTCCTGCTGTGTATCATAGAAGGCAAGACCCAGGATATACAATTCTTCTTTTGGGTATTTTTCTCTTAAGCGTACCACATTAGGCAGCTCCATTATACATCCCCCGCACCATGTTCCCCAAAATTCCAGAAAGACATTTTTACCCCGCAACGATGATAATCGTATTTTATCTCCGCTCTGGGTGGTGACCTTGAAATCAGGCGCCAGGGAGCCAATCATCACTTTAGGGTCGATCAAATGCGGATACCCGCCGGGATTTTGACGATCGCTTTTTTGAGAATGGACCCAATGATATTTCAGTTCATTTTTATCCTTATGATAATAGAGTTCCAGGGGAATCAGATGCCGGTTCTCATCCTTTAACGTTATGATTACCGTATCGTGATACGTCCCATTTTTATGTTGGAGTGATGTTGATGTTACAGTTAGCGAGAGGGTGTCGTCGTAACAAATGAAAAGCGAAAACTTATGGTCATCGTCAGACCGATCCTTTACAAAATAAAGGGCGTGGAATAAATCGTTACTGGCTATTTCTCCATGATAGGGCTGTTCATATCTGCCAACTGTGGTTCCCAAATCCGGCAGGCCCTTTTGCAATGGAACAACACCATAAGGCTTATCCTGTCCCGCCACAGAAAAGGTCAGGGATACCATAAACACCCATATATACAAAGATTTTATTTTCTTAGCCATTGGACCTCCCCTTTGCATAAATGCAAATGGTCTACGTAACATCGATTTTGACCAAATCCCCATGATTTGATTTCTATGATCGAGTTATAAGATTTACGGCTGATATGCCGTTCAATTCGATTTTATCTGATTGTCCACATAGCTATCGAATCCATTAAAAGGATAACCCCTCTTATATCAAATATAACCCTCAGGCCCGATAAGGACATAACACGGCCTGGGCCCCACTTGATATAGATAACGTATTTGCTCAATAGCGTCGCCGGGTATAATCCGGGAAACCTGCTTAATCCTATCAACGGTTTCCTTGTCCATGTTCTGGATGGTCGATGCATCGAACGGAATAACCACAGTACGAAATTTATTTTTGTATGTATTATGAAGTTCAAGCAAATTTTTGCTGCAGAAATTTGACACACAGGACCAAAAATCCAATAGCAGATAATTATCGTCCTGGAGTTCCAATAAAGATGTTGCCGTGTCCGTACGCGTGAAATGATAATCGGGAGCCGGCAATCCTTCGGCAACAGGCGGAAATTTTGTTTGATCTTGCTCTTGAAGGGTAATCGATTTACCGGAAGGATGGATTTGCGTTATCCGATAGGAAATGCCATCAAGTGTAAACGGAAAATATATTTGTCGATAATAATCAATGTGCATGTCGAACTTTTTATTGTTATTCAGATCGATCCAAACAAAATCGACGGGCAAGTATTGGACATCAGGAAACATTTGTTCCACAGCCATAAAATATTTTTTACCGGCTAATGTTATATATCCCGCCGGGATCATTGTCGATGTAAAATATGAAGTGCGTCGGTCGGCCTCTTTTCTATGGACAAGACTAATGCTGTACGTGGTATCCACCAATGTAGATCCGTTAAAAAATTCAATCTCAATATCACGGTTTGCCCACTGGACATCGATGGTTCTGCTCTGCATAAAATCCGATTCGGATGATGTAAACTCGAGTAGGGGATCGTTGGATAAATCTTCATCATTATTTTCATCCACAATAAAACGGGTGCGGCCATTAGCATCTTGTACTTTACAGGCGGAAAGGATACGATCGTACGGCTTAATACCGGCGAATTTCATCAGATATTGCAGATAGTAACGTCCAAATCGCTTAACAGTATCGTTTTTTTCTTTCTCATCTGCCAAAACATGCTTGCTCATTGTGTAACTGCTCTGCATATCTTCCTGATAAACATCCAAAATTTTATATTTCTCGGGAAATTTCGAGATGGATTCAAGCCGCTGGTTTTCGCTTTTGGGTCGCATGCTTTGCTTGCTTGGCCCCAAAAACGATAACTCGGCTCGATGCAATTTTTGCAGATGAAAGGTATAGGTTTGTCCGGCTTGTGAGTGTTGTACAATAAATAAAAGTATGATAAATATTAGAAATCTATGCATGTGACTCCTTATAATTAACACTTTTTTTAGCGCCTTTACGATACATGGTCAAACTATCCTTACTTCTTTAAATTTACAACAAATTTGTATTAATGTTTTAATCACTATTATTCTAAGTTTTGCTGTAAACATCAAACAAATAAGTGACAATTCATTTATCCATTACATTGAAAGTATTAAAAATATGATCCATTCGTCAATCCTGAAAACTGTAAACAAATTTAGAGCATAATTTGCCAACCCGATCTAATCCCATAGCCGGTTTAACCGTTTATGTAGGGATTGTATATTTTTATCAATGATCTTACCATGGGGATCAATCAAAAACATGGTCGGGTAACCGGTAACGGAATATAAATTGATAATCTGACGGGATTCATCCTGCAAAATCTGCGGCCAGCGGATGTTTCTTTCTTTTATAAATTGTTGTAACGCTTCCTTTTTATCCTTGGCCACACCGATAATTTCAAAGTTTTTGTCGCCAAAAGCGGCATAGATGGTTTTGAGTTCGGGAATTTTGGCCACGCAAGGCGGGCACCACGTGCCCCAAAACACGAGCAAAACATAATCGCCCCGGAGTTGGCTAAGCCGAATGGTTTCGCCGGCCATGGTGGTTGCTTTAAAATCAATCGCCTGCAAGCCGACCTGAGAGCCAACCCCGGCAGAAGATTCCTTTTCTTTTATCAACGTTAAGAATTTACCGTCGATACTGACATCCGCAAACCGGTAATACTGATCCCCTAATTTTATCAATTGACCCATTTCGATCTGATCGCTTATTCCCCTCTTCGTGTTTTCATTTAGTAATTTAAAATAACTTTCTTGGCGATAAACCGCCCGCGGACTTTTTATCCCTATTTTATAATTGTGGCCGTTAAGTTCAAATTCGGCTAACCGGTACTCAGCAAAGCCAACGGCCAGCTCAACGGGCGTGTTTTCAAGCTGGGAATCCGGCAATCCATATTGGAAATACGAAATATCGATATACAGCCATACCTTCGATTTTTTGATGGTCTGTCCGTCATAGTATTCGTATTCAACCTCGATGGGCAGGGTATCGTTGTAACGTCCCCAGTAATTTTGCCCGGGTAACCTGGGCGGTATTTTGATAGGTTGGTCATCGCCCAGGTCATAATTATTATTTCGATCCACATAGACCACGATTTCCCCGGCTTCATTGATACCGGCGCTCATGGCTACATCAACTTTGACGAATTGTTTGGTGTACTTGGTGGAATCCGGATGCCAGTTCCACGATTGTTGTAAATAGCTAAAACGCTGTTCCGTTAGGTTGCCCAGATGATAATGTTGGTAGGTGTGCTGCAGAAAGTCCATTTTTTTCGTGGCAAACATAAAGCGTTTTAAATGAGTCGGCAGGTTTTTAACTTCCGGCAGGGTTGCATACCACGCGTTATCCTTATCCATCTGTTTTAACGGCGAGATGATATAAAACACGCCGCCGAATCCCTTTACCCTGCTGGTCTCGATCACAAGGGTGTCCCGGTTTGTGGCCATTACCGGATTAAGAAGCAGCAAACATACAATCAAAAAAAGCAATCGTTTCATAACGTCCCCCTAAAATACTTTACTACTATCAAAATCTTGTTATGAGGACCTGATATTTGTGGGTTATGGTTACCGTATAAATAATATTTCTTTCATTGTTAACATAACACTAATGTATCGTTAATCAAATCGTATATCAAAATGAATGTTCAAAAAAGTATACCTTATATTATTGAGCCCTTAATTGCCAGACACCGGTCCGTTGAGTTACCATAAATCCCAGTAAATCGTTAACCATAAATTCGGTTTGGCCCTCTTTGACCTGATGACCTATAAAAAGATAATCCTGATCGTCAGGATGCCAATAGGTAAACGCATCGAGCCATTCCGGATCGACTTCTGCATATTCTTCATAGTTCATAATCACCGGATCATATACTTCATAATAATCGGACATTGAATATTGAGAATAATCGAAACTCGAGAAGAAAGCTGTCAATGATACCGAATCTGATGGCACCGGTTTTTCCCATGGTTCTAAAGAATAAATAGTGTCCGGCAAATACGTTTTATAGGCAAGCGAATCGTTTTCAATATAACTTTGTACAATTTTCAAAGCGAACTCTTTGGCCTCGCTTTTCAAATCCTGTTTATGATTGTTGGCCGGATTATTATCGGAACATCCCACAAGCATAAAAAACAATACCAAAAAAATGAATTTCTTTAACAGTATAAAGGTGACCTCCTAGAACATTTAGATTTACTTATCTGGTTTGACACAAAAAATCCCCTTGGACGGCAAGTTTTAGTGTATATGATGTATATATTTCTATTATTTCAGTTCAATAAACACAAGCCTCAAAATACCCTTTTTTGTAATATTATGGTAACGATTTTATAAAAGTTTATAATGTTTAAATTTATATCACTGTATGCTAAGTAAAATCCAAAAAATAATCTCTCCATTGCATTGTTAATATATTTTTAGTCAACCAACATTGAACGATTTTAACATAATATACTATACTCAAGTACAGAACTGTCGTAATTTGCCCACCTTTTGTCCTCACTTCTAAAAAGTATAAAGGGCGTAAATAGCAATACCTTTCAAATGATATCATTGAAATTAATCATTTAACGTTGCATGGGCAACCCCCATATTTAACTTATGGTATAATCTCCCATACAGGCTGGTTTTTGTATCAAGCGATTCGAGGAAATAGGCATGAGGGTAGCGATGTGACGGCTATGCATAAGTATTTTACATCCCGATGTATGCCTTACATCTGCCATTTTTTTGACCTCCCTTATTTCCAATCCCAACGGGGAAAGGGAAAAGGGGACTGTATTACCCGGTCCCAGCATGCTCGATCCGCCGCTTTCCGACATAAGATGGATTTCTGATTCGCTCGCTCTCAGAAATGACCCGCAGTGTGCTTACCGTGCGCCGGCCAGTATATCTGCGATCCTCCCGGGCAAACCCGGAATGCACAGCGCTGTGTTAGGCCGTCCGGGCGAAAACGTGGATTTCCTGAAACCGATTTAATCCCGCCTGCGCGTTTATACTTTTGTTTTAATAATAACGCCTTCCAAAGGCCCCATTGTCCAACCCATACATTTTTCTTAAATTGCCACAACCATTGAGGTATTAACTATGAAAATGTATTTAATGGCCGGGCTGACTGGCCTTTTCCTTATTTGCGGAGCCTGCCAAATCAGCAGCGTGTCCGTACCGCAGGCTCAGAGCCTGAACGGATCATGGCGGGTGCACCATATCCGTTGGGATAATGTCATTATCGACACCACATATCTCGATCTGCGCCAGCACAACAGCCATGTTATCTTTTTGGAAGGTCGCGACACCCTGTCCACGGGTACGTTGGTGAAGGATACCATCTATTGTACGGATATGTATAACGCCGGTATTTCCAGGATTTTCGTGGACAATGCCCGGCACATGCATTCCGAGTTGCCGGCTCTGGAATACCTGCGCATGCTGGAATTTTTCAGAGAATAACCGATTTTCCGGGATTCCATTGGATGCGCAAGCACGCCGTACCCCGTCCGTTTAAGCGAAACTTTTGAGCCCAAATTACGTCAAATGATTTCTTCATGCTGTGTGCTTTTTAACCCGCAGCATTTTATACAATAATCATGCATCAAAACAAAGGAGCCTCCTATGCAGTTTTTGTCACGCCGAATTAATGCCCAAATATTTCTGCACTTTATCTTAAGCATGTTGTTGATCAGCGTTTTCACCCAACCAGTCCGGGCCGATGAACAACGCCCGTTGATGCGTTTCCCCGATATCCATGAGGATTGGGTGGTATTCGTCCATGATGAAGATATCTGGAAAGCGCCCGCTGACGGCGGCACGGCCATCCGCCTAACCATCCACGATGGTGCGGAACGTTACCCCAAATTTTCACCCGACGGCAGTCAGATTGCCTTTACCGGTGAATACGACGGCAACATCGATGTGTATGTGATGGATGTGCACGGCGGTAATATCACCCGCCTCACCTACCATCCGGGTTACGATGTGGTGGTGGGCTGGCATGAGCAAAACAATAAAATCATCTTCCGGTCCGGCCGGAAAAGTTTTAACCGGTTCACCCGTTTGTTCATGGTATCCCCGGACGGCAGCGGAATGGAAACCATCATTCTGCACGAAGCGGCCCAGGGTAGTTTTTCACCAGACGGCAATCAAATCGCCTACAATAAGATTGCCCGGGAGAACCGCACCTGGAAACGTTACAAGGGCGGTATGGCCCAGGATATTTATGTTTACGATCTGCAAACCGATGAACGCAAGCAATTAACCGATTTTAAAGGAACCGATCGCCTGCCCATGTGGATGGGTAGTACCATCTATTTTTCATCCGACCGCGACGGCATCCTCAATCTGTACGCTTATGATTTGAATAATCAAAATCAGCCCATTCGCAAACTGACCGACCATCAGACATACGATGTTCGCCGTCCGAGCATAGGCAAAGATAACATTATTTATGAGATCGCCGGGCAGTTGTGGGTGTATAATGTTAACACAGAGGCAACCCAGCAAATTCAGGTGAACATCAAAGCCGATGCCGCCGCCACCCGCCCCTATCTGAAAAAAGTGGATAAAAACATCACTCATATCGACGTATCGCCAAATGGTGAGCGGGCTTTAATCGTGGCCCGCGGTGAAGTGTTTACCGCTCCCCGGGAACACGGATCGATCCATAACCTCACCCGCAA
This sequence comes from Caldithrix sp., assembly GCA_014730185.1. Taxonomy (GTDB): domain Bacteria; phylum Calditrichota; class Calditrichia; order Calditrichales; family Calditrichaceae; genus WJIP01. Next base: position 9,795 of record WJIP01000232.1, read on the forward strand.
CAGCGGTACACGAGACAAAGACGCCGCCTGGTCGCCGGACGGCCGGAAAATAGCTTATTTATCGGATGCCAGCGGTGAATACGAAATTTATATTATCGACGCCAAAGGCAACCGTCAGACCGTCAAACTGACCCAGCATGAGGAAGGGTATCGTCATACGTTGCGCTGGTCGCCGGACGGTAAAAAAATTGCCTTTGCCGATCATTCCCTGCGCTGTTACTACCTGGATGTGGACCGTAAAAACATTACTGAAATAGATAAAGCACATTTTGAAAATGTGGATGTTGCCCTGAAAAAGAAACCGATTTCCGATTTCCGCTGGTCGCCGGACAGTCGCTACATCACCTATTCCAAAATGAACAGCGAACTGCTGTACCAGGTCTATGTGTATGATCTGAAGACCGATGAGATACACAGGGTTAGCAACGGCCTGTTTAATGATTTCGGTCCGGTGTTTTCCACCGACGGTCGCCGCTTGTTTTTTATTTCCAACCGTCGTTTCAGCCCCACTTATGGCGACTTGGAATGGGAAATGGTCTATAAAAAAGTAGCGGGGATTTACGCCCTGACCTTACATCAGGATGGCGACGCCTTGTTTGCACCACGCAGCGATGAAGCGGCCGCGGATGAATCGAACAACGATGATAGCGGAGAAACAGCCATGGCGCCGATTGATTTTGAAGGCATCGCCGATCGGATCGAGGCCTTTCCTCTGCCCCGCGGTAATTATCGGCAACTTTCGGCAGCCGACGACGCTCTCTATTATCTGAACAAAGATGAAGGCGATTTCAACCGGTTTGAATTCCGCTCCATCGGCCCCCGTAATCTGCATGCCTTTTCTTTTGCCGATCGTAAGGAACAAAACGTTATTGAAAAAATTGACGGCTATAAGCTATCGGCAAACGGCTCGCATATCGTTTATAAACAAAAAAATAATGTGGGCATCATTCCGGCTTCGGCCCGGGATTCGAAAGGACATCATCTGGATTTATCCGGTCTGGAAATGTGGATTGATCCCCTGGCCGAATGGACACAAATCTATAACGAAGCTTGGCGCATGGAACGGGATTATTATTACGAACCGAATATGAACGGACTGGATTGGCCGGCTGTGCGGGAAAAATACGCCCGTTTGCTGCCTTATGCCTCCTGTCGCCAGGATATCCGGTACATCATCGGTGAGATGATCGGTGAACTGAGCACCTCTCATACTTACGTATTCGGCGGCGATCTATTACGGGACGCCGACCGCGTCAATGTGGGCATGCTCGGCGTGGAGTGGGCAGCCGACGAACAAAATCAACGGTATCGGTTTGAAAAAATCTATAAGGTTCCGGATTGGACGCGGGACATCATACCGCCGCTTTCCCGCCTGGGCGTTGACGTTCAGGAGGGCGAATATCTGCTGGCTGTCAATGGACAAAACGTCACAACCGGTCGTAATATTTACAGCTATTTCCAGAATCTGGCCGGCAAACAGGTTGAATTGATGGTTAATGACCGACCGGATGAACAAGGCGCCCGCACCGTAATCGTCGAACCCTTGCGCAGCTCCGGCACCCTGCGATACCTGGATTGGGTTGAACACAACCGAAAAGTGGCTGAGGAAGCATCCGACGGGCAAATCGGTTACATTCATCTACCGGATACCTATAACGGCTCTGCCCGCGAATTCCCCAAATATTTCCACTCCCAATTGCGCAAGAAAGGTATCATTGTGGACGGACGCTATAACGCCGGCGGTCTGGACCCTGATATTTTTCTGCAGCGTCTGGACAAGGAAGTGTTGGCTTACTGGACC
>WJIP01000233.1 GCA_014730185.1 Caldithrix sp.
CTGTTTAACAGCCGTAAATGGCGGTATTTTGGACTTGGTATACACGGTTGTTACATATGGTTTGTCGTAATTATCCGCCTCAGGGTCAAATGGATTCAACCGAGGCGCATCACAGGCTATTATTGCCAACATATTTATAATTAATAGAAATCTTAAAATAGGTATCATTTGAAAATAATTCTTTATTAGTGTTCATTAAACATGTTACACACTGTCAGGAAAGCGAATAACCCCATCGCTTAAAATTTTGTTGCCATTTATCAAAAATTAATTGCTTGGTTTTATCAGGAATATCATTATAAACATTTTTCTTATAGTTGGAATGTTTACTGACATAATCTTTCAATTGACTCAGTGCATTATCACTAAAGGGCATTTTCAACGCATCGTAAATAGTCCTGACGGTATCTACGGGCTTAGCCTCAAGGTCTTCGAACGCAATTTCATAATAACGGTCTTCCTTGATTTCGGGTAAATCCCTGAAAAAAGCATGGTATATTTCATTATAACCATCGATAATATAACGGTCTAAATCCTCGTATTCAAAATTATACATATGAGAGGCCTTTATAGCTGAATTGTACAATTTTTTGGTGGATTTGAACACCTGCAAGGGATGCCTATGGATATGGATAAAACGGGCGTTGGGAAACATTGTTAAAAGAATACCAATACGGGCTGTATTAAGTGGCGATTTTAATAAAAGCGGTTTTTGATATTTGTAAGTTAATTTTTTTAAGTAAAGCAAATACCATTCTTTCCAGATTTGCAGGTCTTGTTCGGGAGCATCATCGAATGTAACATATTTATCATAATTCTTCGCATTTTGGGGGAACATCCAACCAATTAGAGGACTACGCAGAGACATTACGGCAACGGCAAATTCTTCTTCTAATGGACTATCTAAAGCAATCTGCATATTATCCATTTTACGTTTTTGCGCCTTGTATAATTGCAATCGTTTTTCAAAAAGATGTTGTTTTGATAAAAATGAATGAGGATTGCGAACCTCAAAAAGGTTTGGAAAGGCAAATTGCTGATCAGTAGAAATCAAGTTGTGTAAAAAAGTCGTGCCACTGCGCCAGTGTCCCAGAATGAAAAGTGGAGGCTCATCAATGGATGTACTGTCTATGAGCTGCCGGAATTTACGGTCTTCTTTGTTTTTTTGCCGACTGTTTTTAAGGCTAAGGAAAGTTATAACCAAGGCTTTAATGAAGTTTTTGTGGTCGACTTTAAAGCGATTTTCTTTTAATAAACGATACCAATTTTGAAATACTATTCCAATAATGCTGTCCATAGCTATCCCTTAGATTAAATGCGACATTTGAATTTAGAGGCATGGATAAAAAATGAATGTGAATTAAATCATAAAATTAATGATAAATATCATATGGATATTTACTGAAACGGATAATTCCATCGTTCGAAACTTTTGGTCCATTTTTCGTTGATTTTCTTTATAATATCTTCAGAAATAGGCTGGTGCTTTGTTTTTTGGTAAGATTTATTGCTACCCAAATAAGAATGCAATTGTTGCTTAAATTTATCAAAACCAGCCCAATTGAAATGTTGGTAAAGTTTATAAAATATCCCTTCGAAATCGGTCTGAAGCTGCTCAAAACAGATTTCAAAATAATTTTCGTCGGGTATATCTGGTTGATCGGCAAAGAATTGATCGTACATATCTTTATAGCGGTTGATGATACGATCCGATAGGGTATCGCTATCTAATCCTTTTTGCATATGAAATTTCCGAACCGTTTCTCTGTATAGCTTCTCTGTAGATTGATAGACGGTGTAAGGATTGCGATAAATATGAATGAATTTAGCCTGAGGAAACAATGCCCTCAGGAAATGACTACGCGCTGTATTAGGCGGAGATTTAAGTAAAAGGGGGCGTTTATCCTGAAACGATAATTTTTTTAAAAAATAAACATAACTCGCTTTCCATTTATTGATATCATTAGCAGGTAATCCGATTAAATTGATATACCGGTCATAGTAACGTTCATTACGTGGAAAAGCCCAGCCCAGAACCGGAGATTTTAAAGTGAATGCGCTTATTGCAAATTCTTCTTCAGCAGGATCGGTAGGCTTGATGGATACGTTGTCCATGGGACGCTTCTGAGCGTCCATTTTTTGAAGTTTCTCTTTCAGAAGTGGTTCGGTAATCAAAAAATTATGAGGATTATAAACCTCGAAAACGGTTGGATAATTGAATTGTTCATCAAGCGACAATAGCTGATGGAAAAAAGTGGTTCCGCTTCGCCAATGGCCCAGAATGAATATAGGTGGATTTTTTATCTCAGTATTAATTATCTGATGTGCAAAACGCTTTTTTTCTTTTTGGTAATAAATTGAACTCCTGCTTCCGGTAAATGCAAGGGATTGCAACTTCGGTACTTGTTGAGGACTGATTGCAAAGTTATTTTGTTTGAAAAGCTGAAATAAGTCACTTATTCTAAAACCGATGAGAATTTCCACAATGCAACTCCGTTTTGCTGAATTGTCATCTTTTTAATTTGCAAATAAATTTTCACTTAAATCCCAGAATAAAAGAAGATTAACTGGTTTTTGAACAACTATAGCCGAAGCATATTCGTTGTGAGTATCAATATTAAATAATTGCCAGTTATCGGCTGCATAACCAGAATGACGTACATCTAATAAATTAGCTTCTCTCTCAGGATTGAGTACGACATCAAACGATCTGAGAGGCATTGATAATCCCAATCCTACGGCTTTAATGAACGCTTCTTTAGAAGACCAGCATTTAAAAAAACCATCTGTTTGTTGCTTTGGATTGAGACTAAAAAGCTCATCCTGCTCGACTTGTGAGAAAAATCTTCCGGCAATCTTTAGAGGCTCTATATTACGATGTTTCCACTCGATGTCAATGCCAACTTCATAATTTTTTCGGATTGCCAAAAGAGCCAATTTATGTGAATGAGATATGTTAAAATAAAGCTTTCGGTGCTCCAGATAGGGTTTTCCATATTCAGTAAAATGAAGATGAATATCATCAGGGTTACACATCAGATATTCACCGAGTAGAAATTTCATTTGTCCTCTTGCAGCAATAAAATGTTGCCGGTCTTTTTCAAACCTGAACCGGTCAGCACGTTTCTTTTCTTGTTCATTTAGGAAAGCATGTATCTTCTGCAAGACCGGTTTGTTAAGATCAAGCGACATACGCCATATATGTACATCATTATGCCCCAAATCGGGAATACGGCGTGGTTGAAGCCATCCGGTCACGTTAAGACCTCAAATCAAAATGGCTGCTGATATCACGTAAAATTGTTTCAATGACTTGGACTTCAGAATCCTGTAAATAAAAATGATCACCGGGAAACATGCGCAAGTTAAAGAAAGAATGGGTATATTGCTTCCAAGCTTGCAGGTCCTCTCTTGTTGTACTGCTATCTTTCAAACCACCAAATACGGTTATGGGATGATTAAAAGGGGCATATTGATTTGTATATTCATAGGTTTCGCAAACCTGAAAATCTGCTCTCAGAATCGGTTTCATGATGTCCATCAACTCGTCATGTTCAATAACTTCCTTTGGTGTTCCATTATAATTTCGGATTTTATTCACAAATTCTGCATCAGGCAATCGATGTATAGGCTGCTCACGACTGGGTAAATGCGGAGCACCCCGGCCTGATACAAAAAGGTGGATCGGCTGAAGGGCAAATTCTTTTAATAGATGGTGGGTTAATTCAAATCCGGTCAGGGCACCCATGCTGTGTCCAAATATAACGAACGGTTTGTTCAGATATGATTTAATGCCCCGGGCCGTTTGTTCAATTAAGGGATCTATATGCCGAAATAATGTTTCGGACAGCCGGTGGCCTCTACCCGGCAACTCCACAGCGCACAGCTCGATGCTATCCGGCAAATAACGCGTCCAGTTACGAAAGGCATTACTTGTTCCCCCGGCAAAGGGAAGACAAATTAATCGCAGCGACGCCGAAGCATTCGCTTTGGGTAACACCACCCATTGATCTCTTTTTACAGTGGTTTGCGTCATTTCTTACCCCATTCAACCAATTTAAAATCCCAGCTTCCTGTTTATAAATTCAAATTGAAAAAAGATGGTGAATCAATGAATTATGGAATCATTGGTAGCCAACTCATGGCAGCCAAAATTTCTTTTCCATAAGCCTATTCATGCAATCTTCTCATTTATTTTTCTTTGCTGTTTTCTTCCATCTTTTTTCGCAAACTCAATGGGCGCATGTCGGTCCATACTTCCTTAATATAATCCAGGCATTCTTGTTTATTGCCCGATTTACCAACATCTTTCCAGCCTAACGGATTTTCCCGGTCTGCCGGCCAGATAGAATATTGTTCTTCGTGATTGATGACCACTTTATACGTCGTTTTATCTTCACGATCTTCACGACTCATATTTTTCCTCCATTTGTTTTATTGTTTCATTGAGATACATTTGGTTGTTTTCCTGTTCATTAATCATTCGAATATTGTATTTGAATCCTGTGGGTCCTTTCTCCTCATCGGTTTCATAGGCCAGAAAATCTCTGAATGATTTTTTTAGGGCAATCCAAATGGTAAATAAAATCATAAAGACACCACTGATTATATATACGAGGGGGATGTTGTTATTTAATAATTCAGCCAAAGGTCCGCTTATGCCCATACCTATAGGAGCTATACTACCGGATATGGTTGTAAGTACGCCAAATACACGCCCTCTTATTTTTGAAGGCACGGTATATTGCAATATTGAAGAAATGTTAACCATAAAAAAGCCCATCATGATGCCCCCAAAAAACATAATGATAGCCGCTAAAACGGGCATTCGAATCAGTGCTAATATAATATATCCGGTAGATTCCAGAAGCATAAATAAAATCATCCAGAATTTTCGCGCTTCGCCGTGAACGCGTGTTATTCCGACTATTAATGATCCCACTAAATTACCGGCGCCATGCGCAACCAGCAATATACTTAACCAGACAATGCCTACTTCTAAAAAATCTAGAACAAAGAAAATTAGCAGAACTGTTATAGGGGCAGAAAAAAATGTAATAAATACCGAAGCAAATACCAGTTCTTTTAAGCCGGATGTTTGACGTATATATTTGATACCCTCGCTTATATCTGCTTTAAAACTTTTTAAAATCGGTTTAAAGGATTTGATGCGTTCGGGTAATTCCTGTGGAATTCTAATAAATGATTCACTGAACGCCGAAAATAGATAACTGATTCCGTTTACCAGGGTCAGAAGAGGAGCACCGAGCAGTAGATAGGCAAAAGATCCTAATCCCTGGCCGACAAACATAGACGTTTGCCTGGACATTTGACCAAGAGAATTAGCCGTTGGTACAAATTTCTTAGGAACCAGCTCCGGAATTGAGGCCATGATGGCCGGACCGAAAAAGGCCCCCATGGTGGCAGCAGTCATATTGGCAGCAAAGATACCGATTAAAATAAAATTCTGTCTTTCAGGTGCAAACATAAAAAGTAAAGCTAATACCAAAACCACGGCACCATTAATCAAATCAGTAAAAACAATAATACGTTTACGTCGATAGCGATCGGCTACGGCTCCGCCAATGATGCTGAAAATTACGGCTGGTATACCCCCCAGCATCATAAACAAAGAGTTAAGTGAGGGTGAGTCGTAAACCTCAGTGATCCAAACGATCATAGCAAAGGCAAAAAACTGAGTCCCTAATCGACTTATAAATTGCCCCTGCCATAAGAGCAAGTAATTTTTATTGAATAATTTTTTGGGTTCTTCGTCTTTCAAGACCTTACCTTCTAAGATTCGTAAATTTACGCAAGCAATAATTGAATAATTTATATTTTTTCAACGATTTAACCAAATTGAATTATGCATTCATTTGTTGATTAAATAAGCTTATCCATTGCAAAGTTAATTTGTATGCCAGAATTTATCATTTTTTCACATAAGGTGTTAAAGCTAACCATCCAATGAAATAATAATTATTAAAACTGAACATCATTTCTTACAAATTGATAAGTTAAACAAACC
>WJIP01000234.1 GCA_014730185.1 Caldithrix sp.
CTTATGAACTCCAGCAGCGATCGGCTCAGTATCGATGGTATGAATGTTGCCGATGCTAAAAAACGAATAACCCGCTGGCTGGAAGAGCAGGGTATAGGCCGCTATAAAGTTAATTACAAGTTGCGGGACTGGCTGTTTAGCCGTCAAAGGTATTGGGGCGAACCCTTTCCGGTCATGCATAATCCCGACGGAACTATCGTTGCAGTGGATGAAAATGATCTGCCGATCGAATTACCGGAAATGCCGGAATTCCGGCAGCAACCATCGGATGTAAACGATCAAACCGAACCACAGCCACCATTGTCCGGTGCTCCGGATTCATGGAAATTTGTGGAAAAAGACGGCGTCATTTACACCCGTGAATTTAATACGATGCCCCAGTGGGCCGGATCCTGCTGGTACTACTTACGATTTATTGATCCGCACAACAAAGAACAATTGATCGATCCGCAAAAAGAGAAATACTGGATGCCTGTGGACCTTTATGTCGGGGGGGCTGAACATTCCGTACTGCATCTTCTTTACGCCCGTTTTTGGCACAAAGTGTTATACGATATCGGGGTAGTTTCCACTAAAGAACCGTTTCAAAAACTGGTCCATCAGGGCATGATTCTGGGTGAAATCGAAATGACCTTATACCTGGATAAAAACGATCAACCCGTATCCGCTGATGTAGTGGATGAAAATGGCCAGCATCAACAGACCGGTGAAACTTTACAAATGAAAAAAGTTACCGAAGATGACGTGGAAAAAACAGGTGAACGCTTTACGCTAAAGGGACAGCCAGCTATCGCTATCGACGCCCGGGCTTATAAAATGAGTAAAAGCCGTGGCAACGTCATCAATCCGGATAAGATTGTGGAACAGTACGGTGCTGATTCTCTGCGTCTATATGAAATGTTTATGGGGCCTTTGAAAGATATGAAATCCTGGAGCATGAAAGGTCTGGAAGGTGTTCATCGATTTATCAACCGATCCTGGCGATTGATCATTGACGAGGAAAAGGACCAGCTAAACAGAGAGGTGGTTGCGGAAGAGCCAACCCGGGAGCAATTACGGATTCTGCACAATACCATCAAAAAAGTGACCGAAGATATCGAAGACATGGCATTTAATACAGCTATATCGGCTTTAATGATCTTTGTTAATGAAGTAAATAAGTGGTCGAAACGTCCAGTTTCCATTTTAGATCCATTTGTCCGGTTATTGAATCCCTTTGTACCCCATGTGGCCGAGGAATTATGGCAGAAACTGGGTCAAAAGGAATCGCTGGCCTATGAAGCCTGGCCCTCTTATAATGAGGATTATTTAAAACAAACTGAAATAGAGATACCCGTACAAATAAACGGAAAATTGCGGGCGACCATTCAGGTTGAAGCCGAAATAGCTGCCGATAAACAACGCTTACAGGACTTCACATTGACACAGGAAAAAGTCGGCAAACGCCTGACGGAAAAGGCAATAAAACGTATAATCGTTATTCCTAACAAGTTAGTAAATATCGTTTTGGATGATAAATAATCGGTATTAATAATACATATTAATATGAATTATGATTTCTTACTGATCTTGCCGGCAGCCAAAGAATGGCTTTATTCCGGCTTATTTGCATTGTTTATTGCTTCCACTTTCGCCGGAAGCCAGTTATTCAGCGCTTATTTTAAAATAAATAATGAATACACCCGAAAATTTGTACATATAACAGTTGGCGTAGCAGCTGCCTTTGCTCCGTTGGTCTTTAAATCGGCTCTGTTTCTGATTCTGATTTCCTTGACTTTTGCCTTGCTCGATTTATATGCCATACGCAAAGGCGTTCTTAAAGGTGTACACGGCAGTCGTAAATCCTATGGAACCTTCTATTTTCCTATTATTTACATCGTTTTAATATTGCTATACTGGACCATTGATGTTCGACTGATAACCGTGGGTATCATCTTGTTTGCTATTCCGGATGCTTTCGCAGCAATAATAGGTCAATCTCTCAAATCCGTTCATCAGTTCATACTTATCCGTGATCAAAAATCGCTTGAAGGTTCTCTGGCATTCCTGGTTACATCTGTTGTTACTCTATCCGTTGTTTTCAATCTGACCGATATTGAGCTAGCACCTTTGGGCAGAGGAGGGGAGTGGTACGCCGTATTAATCATTAGTACAATTGCAATGGTAGTGGAAACGTTGTCTGTAAAAGGCTCGGACAATCTTTTCGTACCGTTAAGCGGGGCCATTCTACTTTACTATTTAATGCATGCTACACCCGAACAATTCCTGCAATTGATTATAGCCATAGGAATGGCGGCTATAGCTGCATGGAGTAGTTATTACTTTTCACTCCTGACGGCAAATGGCAGTGTTATGATGTTCCTTTTAGCAACAATTGTTTTTGGTTTTGGAGGCATACCGTACACCATACCCATTTTAACATTCTTTATTTTATCGTCTATATTAAGTAATACTGGAAAAAACTTAAAGCGTCAATATAAGAATACTTTTGAAAAAAGTGGTGTGCGCGACTATGCTCAAGTTTTGGCTAATGGAGGTTTGCCCGGTCTGATCGTCTTGTTGCAATATGCCTTTAATATAGAATACAATTACTGGTACGAACTCTATATTATATCCATTGCCGTGGTTACTGCTGATACCTGGGGAACAGAAATCGGTGTTTTTTCCAGAAAAAAACCGCGATTTATTTTCAACTTAAAACCCGTTGAGCGTGGTGTCTCCGGGGGTATTTCTTTAACAGGTAGCGCCGGATCTATGCTCGGTAGCTGTATTATTGTACTTAGTTCATATTTCTTTATTCCACATACATTTTCTAAAATCTGTCTTTTAATTTTATTCGGTTTTTTAGGTTCACTCATAGACAGTCTTCTTGGAGCCAGTATTCAGGGACAATATCATTGCCAGGTATGTGGTAAATACACAGAAAGACGATTCCATTGCCTTAGACCAACGCGTCTTATTAGCGGCAATCGTTATATCGGCAATGATATGGTAAATTTTTTATCTCCCAGTATAGCAATCCTATTATATTTGATGCTCATTGTTTGAACATACCAATATTAAAAAAATTATCAATTATGATCTTTCGATTTAAAACGCCAGAACCGAACAGGTAAGTACAAGTACAATCATGACTTCGTTAAAAAATTAAAACAATAGAGAAAAAGACATCAACTCAACACTGCCAAAAGTTATATAATATATATTATGTAAACTTTTATTTTCTGCAGTTTATTGTTTTTTATTGGCTTAAGGCTTGCTGTTGTATCATTTGCATTTTATGTCAGTTTGGCAGCATTATTTTAAATGCGTTGCCCTTTTTCAGGAGTCACTGATTTGCCAGCTCCTCCGGTTTTGATTAAATTGCATCAAATTAAATTAAGGAGGTTTTCCTATGGATAAGGATTTAATGGTGGTTGAGTATTTAAAGATTTATTTTAATGCTCATCCGGAACAAGTGCCTGAAGACAGCAATAAGGCATTTGAGTTGTTTCAACAATTACATAAGAAGTATAAGGGTAAATTCATCGATTCTTTTAAACAAAAAAGCGAAAAATATGTGGATCGTTTTTTTGATGATGACAAGGATAGATATTTATAAAGGATATTCAAAAAAGCATTTTTGTGTTAACCGGTAAGTAAATATGCTTTACGGTTGAATCAAAGGGTTCATTCTTAATGAGCCCTTTCGTATTTATAAGGTTATGATGATGGTTCCGGCGATGATCATGATCGTGCCGATTAATTTCTTCACTACCCCACTCTCTTTAAAATATACAAATCCGATAATACTGCTTAAAATAATACCTGCGCGTTTAAATGATATGATATAAGTGACGAATGCGTACTTAATGGCGGTTAACTGATTAATCGCCAACAACGCACTGAACAGGCCGAGCAGAATAACGTTAAGCTTTAATTCCTTTGGTATTATCTTCTGCGGTCTTCCGTAACTATCAGCTCGTTTTTGCGCAATAAAACGGCTGAGTACAACAAATGCGATGCCCAGAGCAAAATGGATGATCGACGCATAAATTGCCGGTGTACTGGACAATACAGCAATTTTTTCCACACTGGCCGTAATACTCCACAGAAACGCTACCAGTATTGCTAATCCTATGCCTTTCTCCTTTGTATTGAAGAATTGCTTAAAATGCCAGACAGGTTTACCATCAGTCCTCTGGGGCATTTGTAAAATGAAACTCCCAATGACAATCATAGTAATGCTTATAAATCCCATGAAAGCAATCCGTTCATCAAGGATGATGGCACCGGTAAGAGTTAAGAATAGTGGTGTTAATCCGATAAAAGGCATCACTGTAGAAATCGGATATCTGGATACGGCTAAGGCCATGAGATAAAAAGCGGCGATATTGACTACAAAACTGACCGTCGTGGACCAGATGAATGGTACAACATCTATTTTCCAACTATCCATCAAACTGAACGGTAGAATAATGAAGCCGGCGATGATAAATAGATAACTTAATATTTCAAATTGATGATAATGCTTGCTGAGAAGTTTTATAAATACGGTTTGAAAACCAAAAAATATACCGGTTAAAATACCCAGGAGAATCCAGTTTTCTGAATACATAAAAGCACTTCTAGAGCTGTGGATTGTTCAGGTTATTCTATAATGAAAAAAGAATCATTCTTCTTTTCTATGAGATTTTTTGGGCCCTCCAAAAGGAACACCTTTAATCTTTTTATACAGCTCTTCACGGTAGATTTCAATATCTCTCGGTGCTTCAATACCCAATTTAACCTGATTACCGTCAATTTCCACAATCACGAGCCGGATATTATCCCCAATGGTTACCGACTCCCCTAACCTCCTTGTCAAAACCAGCATATTAGACGCCTCCGTTTTTACAGATTATTTCCAATTTGGTTTTCTTTTCTCTATAAACGATGAGATGCCTTCAATAAAATGTTCTGTTTCGCGGAATTTGGCATTGATTTCAGATAATCCTTCCAAATCTTGTTCTATACTTTGATAGATAAATTGATTTAAAAGCTTTTGTTTGGAAACCGCCATCGCTTCAGTTGAATTTTGATGAAGATCGTTTTTCAGGGCGTCCAATTGCATTTCGGCATCTTCAGGATTGTGTGTTTGATTGATCAGACCCAAATCAAAAGCCTGTTCGGCTGAGACCACTTTACCGGTCAATAACAGTTCCCGGGCTTTACGTTCGCCGATTTGTCTGATCAAGAATGTGGAAACAAGGGCAGCGATAAAGCCGATTCGAACTTCAGGATAGCCGAAGCGGGCATCATTGGTCGCTAATATAAAATCACAAACACTGGTCAGACCGCATCCTCCGGCCAAGGCAGCACCGTGTACAAAGGCAATAACCGGTTTTGGAAAGCTATAAATTTTCAGAAATAAGTCAGCCAATGAGCGTGAATCCTGCAAATTTTTTGCATAGTCGTAGTCGCTTAAGGATTTCAGATAAGCCAAATCGGCCCCACTGCAGAATGATTTGCCGTTCCCTCTTATCACCACGCTTTTAATACCAGGCTCAGATTCAATATCCTGTAAAGCCCCTTTTAGATCCCTCACCAATTGATCGTTTAAGGCATTATGCTTCTTCGGTCGGTTTAACCGTATAGTGACGCTGTCTTTATCCTGTTCAATCAGAAGTGTTTCTTTTTTGGATACCGGACTCATGTTTGTAATACTCCCGGATTAAACCGTTCATATTTTGGAATTTGGCTGACAGCTTCCAGTGAAACGATCAAACGCTGGCGGGTTTCTTCCGGAAGAATGACTTCATCGACCCATAAACGGGCGGCAGCATAACGGGCATCGGTTTGATCCGTATAGGTTTGTTTAATCTCGTCAAACATTTGTTGTTTGTCATCATCGGATAGTTTTTCGCCCTGACGTTCCAATTGTTTGATGCGAATATCCGTAAGTGTGTTGGCGGCCTGGGCTCCGCCCATAACGGCATATTTGCAGGTGGGCCATGAAAAGATAAAATTAGGGGAATAGGCTTTACCGCACATGGCGTAATTGCCTGCACCATATGAACCACCGATAATCAATGCTATTTTGGGTACAACTGAATTGGACACAGCATTAACCATTTTTGCCCCGGCTTTAATGATACCGCTGTATTCGGCATCCCTGCCAACCATAAAGCCATTGACATCATGAATAAAGAGTAGTGGAATTTTATTTTGATTACAGTCCATGATAAATCTTGCGGCTTTTTCGGCGCTTTCTGTATAGATGACACCGCCGAATTGAGGTGGCTCACCTGTCTTCATGATATGTTTTTTCTGATTGGCAACGATGCCTACAGGATAGCCACCGATATGTGCGTAGCCACATATCAAAGTTTGTCCGTATTCTTTGCGATATTCAACAAATTCGCCTGCATCAATAATCCGGGCAATGATTTCGTGAATTTCGTACTCGCTTTTCTGGTCGAAAGGCATCAGTTTATTCAATTGTTTTATCGGGTAAGCCGGTTCCCGTGGTTCTATTTTTCTCAGCGGACCGGGGTTGGGATGACCGGTTTGTTTGACCAGTTTACGAATATGTTTTAAGGCGGAAGGATCATCTTTTTCCTTAAAATCGATGGTACCGCTGATCTCAGCATGAATTTTTGCCCCCCCAAGTTC
>WJIP01000235.1 GCA_014730185.1 Caldithrix sp.
CTTCCTTGACAGCTATTTCAGTATTTTAAAACAATTGAGTGCAAGTATCAGATCAATCCTTTGTTTGCAGAATGCGATCAATTTCCTCTTTTTCCAGCGTTTCGTTTTTCAGCAGGGCCTGGGCCAGGGCATCCAGTTTATCCCGATTATCTTTCAACAACTGATACGTATCTTCCTCCGCTTCGGTAATAATACGTCGAATTTCTTCATCAATCAGCTTGGCCGTATGTTCGCTGAAATCTTTTTGTTGGGCCATCTCCTTGCCCAAAAAGAGATGCTGCTCCCCTTGTTTAAAGAACACCGGCCCCAGTTTATCACTCATTCCCCAGTGACAAACCATCTGTCGGACAATTTGGGTAACTTGTTTAAGATCGTTGGCCGCACCATTGGAAACCTCTTCAAAAATCAAGCGCTCGGCTTCCCGTCCTCCTAACGTTACCTTTATGCGGTTCAATAAATAGGATCGTTTCAGATTATAGCGGTCCCGCTCAGGAATCTGCTCAGTGACACCTAATGCCCGCCCCCGGGGTATAATCGTAACTTTTTGTAAGGGATCGGTATGAGGCAGTAACCGGGTGACCAGAGCGTGTCCGGATTCATGGTAGGCAATGGTTTCTTTTTCATCATCGGTCAACACATTTTCCCGTTCGGCGCCCAGAATGATTTTATCCCGGGCATGGTCAAAATCTTCAGCATCCACCTTGGTTTTGTCCTTACGTCCGGCCATCAAGGCCGCTTCATTGACCAGGTTTTGCAAATCCGCGCCGGAAAAACCGGCCGTGCGGGCCGCAATTTCACTCAACTTCACGTTTTCATGCAATGGTACATTTTTGGTGTGTATTTTTAAGATGGCCTCTCTGGCCTCTTTATGAGGTAATTCCAAAGCAATTTGCCGGTCAAACCGGCCGGGACGGGTAAGAGCCGGATCGAGGACATCCGGACGATTGGTTGCGGCAATCACGATAGTGGCCTGATGCGACACAAAGCCATCCATTTCCGAAAGGACCTGATTCAATGTTTGTTCTCTTTCATCATGGCCCCCGCCCAGGCCGGTTCCGCGGGCCCGGCCGATGGAATCAATCTCATCGATAAAAATGATAGACGGGGCTTCCTGTTTGGCGTTTTCAAACATATCACGTACCCGGGAAGCGCCCACCCCGACAAACATTTCGATAAACTCAGAGCCACTGATGCTGTAGAAAGGAACATCCGCCTCACCGGCAGTGGCCCGGGCCAGCAGAGTTTTGCCCGTTCCCGGAGGTCCCACCAGAAGGACGCCTTTGGGGATATCGGCGCCCAAAGCCGCAAATTTGGACGGCTCTTTCAGGTATTCCACGATTTCCTGCAAATCTTTCTTAGCATTGTCCAAACCGGCCACATGTTCGTATTGGGTATCCGTACTCTCTTTGGTATATCGTTTGGCTTTGGATTTACCCATGCTAAACAATCCGCCACCCATCATCTGATTGCCTTGTCCCCGCATCCGTTGACTGACATAGAAGAAAAAACCGATGATCAGAATCCAGGGTAAGAAATAAATAAGAAACGTATAAAACCATGGTCTTTTTTCGGCTTTAGCGTTGATGGTCACATCTTTCGACTCCATCATATCCAGTAATTCCGGATCTTCTAACGAGGGTTTAAAAGTATTGAAATATTGATACGATTTGGATTTATTTTCTGCACTATCGGTTATAACCTGGTAAGGTGCTTTAAACTGACCGCTGATGTCCTGACCACGGATAGTGACCTCTTCTATGTTATTCTTTTGCAGCTGATCTTTAAATCGGGTATAGGATATTTTTGTGGTCTCCTGATCCCAGTTTTGCGATAAATAGTAAATAATGATAAAGGCAACGATAAATATCCAGAAGCCATAAGACCCATAAGGTCTTCTTTGCGGCGCATTGTATTGTTGTTTTTGCTCATTTTTACTGGATTGATTGTTTGGGTCTTTGGCCATCATATAATTTCCCTTCCATATATTCAATGTATATAAAGATAAAACATAGTGAATTATACAAACATGTTCAAGCAATATACTATGATCAAGAAATGATAAAACATCCACCCGGCTACCAGGATTCTACAGGCAGATTGATTTTTCATTGAATGGGTTGCTTGCTTGCATAGCGGTTTAATACTTTGGTGCAAGGGAGTGCATAGGCGGCCCTTATACCCCTGTTACATTAAGGGGATTGTTGGCAACACCGTATAAGTATGGTAATGTATGATTTGGTATTTTTAAAGCCAAAACTGAAAATATAACTCTCGAAACGGGAACTTATAAATCAATGTTTGGCTTTGTTAATGAAAAAGAATTCCGGTTACGGTTTTGTGTTTCATCGTTAATCGTTCAGCTATCGCAATTTTACACCAATCGCAGCAACCTGTTTAAAAGTGATTTTCTTCCTTTAAAGATAATATTGGCAGTAATGCGTTTATTGCATTTTTGGTGGATTCCACTTGGTCCAATCTTCCAGTTCCACTTTTACGCTGCCGATAAAAACCTTCAGTTCCGCTTTCAACGGAATGCGCCGGTCATCTCTGGAAAACCATCCCTTAAAAGGCCCGGTAACGCCGGCAATACCTTGCATAAAAATTTCACCATCAATATAATATGTCTGCATGGCATGATCTAAGGCATCGATTTCAATGGATTCACCCTCACCTTTAAATCGAATCAGCACCTTGCCCTGGCGGGTTTCGTGAAAAGCGGTTACGGTATCAATGCGGCTCTGATACGCATTAGCCCGGGCATAAAAAACGAGCGCCACGCTACCGAACATATTCTCAGTTAGAGGAAACCGGCGGTCGATGGTTTGTGTGGTATCGTTAATTTCCTGATAAAGGACATCAATGAATCCTTTATCATAATTAAACTGATAATTGGCTTTATAGAGTGTATCGTTCACTTCTTCATGGGATATTAATTTATGCAACCTAAAATTATCATCGAGATAACTTTCAAAAATACTATGGATATTAACAAAGAAGAGTAAAGGATTAGAATCCATTTTGAACTTAATTTTATACATACGTTCATCATTAATGAATACCGTATCTTCCATGAGAATTTTTAATGTACCCAAACGGGCGAAGCCCCATTTGACGCCGTAAGTATATTCCTCACCGATATTTAATCTCAAGGGTTGCGGCTGATCATCGGCGCTGATATAAGCGGCTGACAGGACCAGCAGCATTAAAATTACCATGCCGATTTTGATATATCCGTCAGCAAACTTTCTGTTACCATGATCAAATACCATAAAAAACCGCTCCAATTTAATGACAGCTCAAAATCCGTTGTTTATAAATAGACCTTTAACTCGTTTGGTTGCCTTTATCATCAAAAGATTTAGACATTAATCATCTTTTTAACAACGATAAATTTTTTAAAACCAATAATATCGATTTAATAGTGGCGATAATTTTTCATTAAATAATTCCGGACATAATCGGTTATGCCCTCTTCCAGAGAATAAAACGGTTTATCATAACCGGCCGCCCGCATTTTATCCATGGATGCCTGGGTAAAGTATTGATAACGATCGCGGATTTCCGGTGGCATATCGATATATTTTATGTTACTTTCTTTGCCCATGGCATCAAAGGTAGCATTGACCAAATCTTTGAAAGTACGCGCTTTGCCACTGCCCACATTGTATAAGCCGTTAACGGCAGGATGTTGTAGTAAAAAGTAAACCACCTCAACCACATCTTTGATATACAGAAAATCACGTAACTGTTCGCCATCATTATACTCGGGAAGATGCGACTTAAACAGCCTGACCGAACCGCTGCTTTTGATTTGATTGTAGGCTTTGAATACAACGGAAGCCATATCGCCTTTGAAATATTCATTAGGTCCGTAAACATTAAAAAATTTTAATCCTGCTATACTTCCCATCCAGTTCTCCCGATAGGCCTTTAAATCGAAGAGTTGTTTGGAATAACCGTACATATTCATTGGTGTTAAAGTATGCAATTGGTTCTCATCATCATCATAACCCTGCTCACCTTTGCCATAGGTAGCAGCCGAACTGGCATAGATAAACCGCATGCCGGTGTAGATGGCATAACGGGCAAGACTTAAGGTATACCGATAATTGTTTTCCATTAAATAATGGGCATCTTTTTCGGTTGTTGCACTGCAGGCGCCCATATGAATGATCGCTTTAATGCCCGCACTGGATTCCATATAAGCCATGAGCTGGGAACGATCGATATAATCGTAAAATTGCAGGTGGCGCAGATTTTTCCATTTATCATTTTCACGCAAAACATCAACGGCAAGAATGTCTGTGATACCCTCCTGATTGAGCTTTGAAATGATACAACTCCCGATAAATCCGGAGGCTCCTGTAACAATGATCATGTACCTATCTCCTTATTTTACCCGCTTATTTTTACAAGCTTAAACAAACATATAAATAATACGTTAAATCTTATTGTTTTTTCAGCACAGATCAATGCCAGCTACCCCTGAGTGCATAACATCATTGCCGTTAAAAGAAGTTAATTCAAACCCGCAAGTTCGACATTGGCTCTGTTTTTCAGGGGAAACTTCAATTATGCTTTGCTGTACATAAACCAAAACAAACCATTCATCACATATCTTGATGGGGTTGCTGGAAAAGCCGGTAAATAAATTTACGACTTCCTTAATACAAGGCGTTAAGTCTTCGCTCATCACGGTTTTGCCAGTTTCCTTTGTGATACCCATAACCGACAATCAGAGGGAATGCAAGCGTCGCTTCAGCATAGACCATCTGTTCGTAAGTGGTTTGCACTTTGCCCCATGAGGAAGCCTCTTTGAGGGTCGACCCGGATAAAGCGCCGTCCCTTTCATCGGCTACAGTGATCTGTATGGCGTATTTATGCATGGGGGCATCCTGCTCCAGGATTTCGGTTGCAACCACCACATCCTGGATAAAATTCTTGGGAACGCCTCCACCCACCATGAAAATACCCGATTCCTTATGTTTGAGTTTAATTTGGGTCAATTCCAGAAAATCCGCTGCTGAATCGATGGTTACTTTGGGACCTTTGGCATGATACTGATGATGGATCAATCCGAATCCGGCCGAAGAATCGGAAAAAGCCGGACAAAAAACCGGCACCCCTTTTTTGTAGCATTGATATACAATCGAATCACCACGACTTTTGGAATATTCGTCATGGTGGTCCAGATATTGTCCCATATACTCAATAAAAGCCCTTGATGAATATGGTTTTTTATCCAGTTCATCACAAATGCGGGATACGGTCTCATCACAGATTCGTAGTTCTTCTTCATCGATATAAGTATCATAGATGCGATCGATCATCAGTTCACGCAATTCATTATCATTCACATACGGCGTACCGTGGTAATGATAAAAGCCCAGCGCTTCGAAAAAATCCTGGTCAACGATATTGGCGCCCGTCGCAACGATTGCATCCACCATGTTATTTTTCACCAGAGTAATAATGACCTTTTTTAAGCCCGCACTAATCAATGATCCGGCCAGTGTTAAAAAAACCACAGCGTCTTTATCTTTCTGCATCATATCAAAGATTTGTGATGCTCTGTACAAATTGCGGGCCTGAAACGCCATATCACCCATGGCATCGATCATGGGCACAACATTATGTTGAGTAATATCAATGTGTTTTATTTTTTTCTGAAGATAATCTTGTTTGTGCATACCTACCCCTTCTTTTTACACGATGTTTCCAGCAAATTAGTTAAATAGCCAATACCTTGCAAACGTTTAGGGATAAATTGAAATATCAAAAATCCGGCACCGTCCGATTTAATGGTTGTTAGAGTTTACTGTTCAGGATTATTAACCTCCGGTCTTGAATGGCCGATTCATTAGTCGGCCATTCTCAGGCATTGGAATTTCATTACACGCACTGCATCAAATAAGAATTTTCCGGATCAGACAGAATATCGACTGAGTACGCGCATGTGTAACAATTTCAATGCCGTAATTCTGGCAAAAATGCATTTTATATTGTAGTTTGTTTTACAACATGATCATCAATACAAGGAGTCTGGCACTACTATGAAACGCCAACGTGATCATAAACTTTATGTTAATCAGGATGAAAGCCCCCGCATAAAAGTGGGTATTAGCACCTGTCTGCTGGGTATGGCCGTCCGATTCGATGGCGGACATAAACACGATTCCTATCTAACCCAGACCCTCGGCCGCTATTTCGACTGGGTATCCGTCTGTCCGGAAGTGGATATGGGCATGTCCATTCCCCGGGAAAATATCCGGCTTGTGGGCGAAGTTGACGACCCCCGGTTAAAGGCCCCCAAAAGCGGAACGGATTACACCGACCAAATGAAGAATTGGACTAAGGCGAAACTGCATGAGTTTGAAAATATGGACTTGCACGGTTATATCCTGAAAAAAGATTCGCCATCCTGCGGCATGGAACGCGTCCGGGTTTATGATGAAAATAATGTTCCCAAACGTCAGGGCATCGGGGTATTTGCCAGGGCTCTTCTGGATAAATTTCCCTTACTCCCCATAGAAGAAGAAGGTCGTCTCAAAGATGCCCGCCTGCGTGAAAACTTTATTGAACGCATATTTGCTCACTACCGGTTGCAGGAACTTCTCCGGTCCAATCCATCCAACGGGGATATTGTTGAGTTTCATACCAGGCATAAACTAACGCTTATGGCCCATCATCAAAAAACATATAATGAACTGGGACGGATGACGGCCAATATTAAAGATTACGACCGATATACGTTTTTTAATCAATATAATGCTAAATTTATGGCGGCCTTAAAACGAAAAGCCACAATCCGGACCCACACCAATGTTTTACATCATATTATGGGGTTTTTTAAAAAACATATTTCCACTGAAGAACGACAGGAATTATTGGACCTGATCGAACAATATCGTGAAGGTTTATTGCCCCTGATTGCTCCCATTATCCTGATCAAACATTTTTTATACAAACTGGATATCGATTGGCTGGATAAACAGGTCTATCTCAATCCCTATCCGTCAGAACTCATGTTGCGGAATTTTATTTAATTGAACCGGGTTTATGGATGAAATCTGGTTTGGATAAGAGTGGGCTATACATTGAAGCCTGATTTTTATAAATTCAATATGAGCAAGGAACAACCATGAAATTTTTCCCCGAATTCAATTTTTATTCCGAAAGCTGGATTGAGAGACCTGTTGATGAAGTTTTTGAATTTTTCAGCCATGCCGAAAATCTGCAGGTAATCACTCCGCCCTGGTTATCATTCCAAATACTGACGCCCCAACCCATTTCGATGGCCGCCGGGACGCTCATCGATTACCGGCTCAAATTATACGGCCTGCCGATGAAGTGGAAAACCGAAATCAGTGTATGGGAACCGCCGTATCGTTTCATCGACGCCCAGTTGAAAGGCCCTTATAAAAAATGGGTTCACGAGCACCGGTTTATTGCCGACAACGGCGGGACGCGTATCACAGATTCCGTGGATTATGCCATTCCCGGAGGGCCCTTTTCCTACATGATTCATAAGATGAGCGTCCGGGGTAATATCC
>WJIP01000236.1 GCA_014730185.1 Caldithrix sp.
ATTCGTCTCACACCCAGTCAAAATTTTACACAAACCGCATAAGAACACAGCGGAAGTATCATAAAAAACAAGGCCTCTATATGCTGAAAGTCGGCTTGCTAAAAGAATTAAAGCACTACGAAGGTCGCGTAATGTTAACGCCGGAAGCTGTTAAATTGCTGGTGAAAAACGGCATCGAAGTGTTTGTTGAAAACGGCGCAGGTGAATCATGTAAGTTTGATGACATTCAATATGAACGTGCGGGGGCCGTTACTTTACCCACAATGGAAAAAGTCTTGGGTAAAGCGGAGCTTATTCTGCAAGTACAACCTCCGATGCCTATTGAGTATGAACTCATTTCGGAAAATCATATTGTTATATCTTTTATGAACCTGGTACAAAAAACAGAACGCGTTCAGGCACTTTTGGATACCAGAGGCACGTATATAACCGTGGAATTATTACAGGATCAACAAGGTTCCTATCCCGTGCTGATGGGTATGAGCGAAATCGCCGGCAAAATGGCTATTTATGAAGCTGCCCGGCTGTTAACCATCGCCACCGGAGGAAAAGGAAAGCTATTATCAGGAACCAGCATGACAAAACCCTCGGTAGTAACCGTACTGGGCGCCGGTATGGTAGGCCGCACGGTGGTTGAGCATGCCTTAAATAATCAATTGAAAGTTAATCTGTTATCGTTAAAACCTCAGAAAAACGAGGGGCTTAAAAGGCAATTCCCAAAAGCGGATGTTCGGAATTATTCTATTGAAACCCTACGAGAAGTGTTACCGCATACTGACGTTTTGGTCATAGCGGTTTATTCGCTCAAGCAATCCTATGATATATTCATCGACCGGGATACCGTTAATTTAATGGAAAAAGGCAGTGTACTCATCGATATTTCAGTGGAGCAGGCTAATATTGTGGAGACATCTCATATTACCAATCATGAACAATCTTCTTACGTTTTGGATGGTATCGTTCATTACTGTGTTCCCAATATCGCCTCCATTGTTCCCCAGACCGCCTCAAGGACAATAACTAAAAATTCTATCTCTTTCATCAAAACACTGGCAAGAGAAGGTCTAAGTAATGCTTTAGTAAAGGAACCGGGTATTCTTCCGGCATTAACCATGTACAAGGGCAAAATAACAAATCGGAAATTTGCTGATTTACACGGTTTTGAATTTTATAATATATTTGAACTGATGGAGTTGAATCTTTAGGTATGGATATAAACCGGGTACCGATTTTGAACTATCATAAAATTGATAGCCGTCATGATATCGGGATAACGACACGTCATCCATCTCAATTTAAAAGCGATATGCAACAACTACGGGATAATGGATATACCCCGGTTACGTTTAAGAATCTTGCTCATGACGAGGACATTCCTCCGAAACCAATTGTAATCACTTTCGATGACGGGTATCAGTCGGTTTATGAAAATGCTCTGCCGATTTTAGATGCTTTTGGCTTTAAAGCCGTCATATTTGTACCGACGTTTTTTATTGGTCGATCGAATGATTGGGATGTACAATTCCGGAATACTAAATTCGAACATCTAAATGCAGTTCAATTGCGATATATGAGTCACAATGGGTTTGAGATAGGTTCTCACGCCCACACCCACCGTTCATTAACATACTTACCATATATTGAGTTAAGCATTGAACTAACACGAAGTAAGCAGGACATTGAAGATATAACAGGTGAGAAAGTAACTGTTATATGTTATCCATTTGGTCGTTTTAATCGTACGGTTATACAGAATGCGCAGGAAGCCGGTTATCAATTAGGGTTGGGCTCAATGTATTTGTTCAAATCGATACCATCACATGAGGCCTACATGGCTCTGAGACGTTTCAATGTATATCGTTTTGATGAAAGCCATACTTTGATGAAAAAAGTTAATAATCCTTATGGTTCCATTTATAGCGTGCGGAACTGGTTGATTCAAAAAGGTGGATTAGCAACCGTTTTTTACCAGAGATATTTTAAAAAGGATTTCATTTACGATTTGAAGCACGGAGAATATAGCCGTATAACCAAGAAAGAAAGTATAACCTCTTGATGAATACCCTCAAACGGTGGTTACCATTTATTATATTAATCGTAGCGGTATTGATTAGTGGCACCTATTTTTTCCTCCGCACCGGGGACAGTGATTATACCCCTCAGACCGATGATGTGAGGATGATTTACAGGGAAGCGTGCGCTCAGTGTCATGCTATTGACGGAAGCGGCAGCGGACTATTATATCCGGCATTCAATTCGCATAATTTGAGTATTGATCAAATTAAACAGGCCATTCAGCAGGGTGATTTTATGATGCCCGCCTATCGAAAAATTAAGGGAGATACATTGCAAGAGTTGGCCCGGCATGTCCTATTCCTGTCCAAACGTTTGAAAAGCAAGAGCGAGGAGTGAAGTATAAATGAAAGCGGTAGCAGGATCATTCCTAGGGCGTGAACAATCGTCCCGAATAATAAGCTATTTTTGTGACAAAAACATTTTTTCATATTTAAAAAACCGGTCGTAACAATAAGGGGAAAAATTATGTTAATCGGTTGTCATGTATCCATTGCCGGTGGTATTTATAATGCTGTTGGTAATGCTTTGAACGTGGACTGTGAAACGTTTCAGGTCTTTACTCAGAATCAGCGCCAATGGAAAACCACTATTTATGATAAAGACACCATAAACCGGTTTAAAAAAGAACGAAAGGATGAGGGATTTGCACAGGTTCCGCTCATTGCTCATGCCTCTTACCTCATTAACATGTGCGCTACGGATAAGGAGAAACTGAATAAATCGAGAAGAGCTTTAACAGAAGAATTACAACGTTGTGATAGACTGGCAATCGACTTTTTAGTCATTCATCCCGGTTCACATGGCGGTAAAGGTGAACAATGGGGTATGAATACCATTGCTGATACCATAAACACCGTCTTGCAATCCCATCAGTCAAAAGTACAAATATTGTTGGAAACGACAGCAGGGCAAGGCAATACCCTGGGATATCAACTGGAGCAGCTTGATGGTGTGATGCAAAAGATTGAACCCAACAACCAAGTGGGTATTTGTGCGGATACCTGTCATATGTTCGCAGCCGGTTTTGATTTCAGAACGGAAAAAGCCTGTCGGCAAACCATAGATCTGATTAAAAATACCGTTGGTTCTGATGTGCTGAAGGTTTGGCATTTTAATGATTCACTGCATGATATTGCCAGCAAAAAAGACCGTCATGCCCCGATAGGGGAGGGATATATCGGAGAAAAGGGATTCAGGTCCTTAGTTAATGCTGCTGAATTTAAAAATATTCCAGCCATACTGGAAGTACCGGGAGGCGAACAACAGTTTGCTCATGATATTGCTTTACTTAAAAGCATGCGGGAATAATCGAAAACCCGAATATCATAAATTCTGATATCAAATCATCCAAGTTGGACAAGCTAAGAGTTTAAATTTATATCCCGAATCATCATTTACATTTGTTTAAAACAAGTCAACACATAATTTATTAGCGGTTGTAGCTGAGATGCTTTTTCATGGCATTGACCCGCTGTTTAAAAGCATCGTCTTCCTGCATTGTTTTAATTACTTTTTCGATACTGTGTAAAACCGTGGCATGATCCCTTCCGCCAAAATGCAACCCAATGGTCACCAGGGTGTGTTTTGTTAGCTCTTTAGACAGATACATAGCTACCTGTCGGGCAATAACAATGTCCTTTTTGCGGATTTTCGCTCTCAGACGGTCAGGGGATAGACCGTAATGGCTGGCCACGTGTTCCATAATGGTATCAATGTTCAGGAATTGTTTATCCGGTTTGGCAATTTCTTTAACTATCTGACGGGCCAAGTTAAGGGTTGGTTCGGCGGCTGTAAAAGTCACCTGGGCCAGTATTTTGGTTAAGGCCCCTTCCAGCTCACGCACATTGTCTTCGAGATTTACAGCCAGGTATTCCAGAACATCGCCAGGAATATCCAGTTCACTCTCATCGCATTTATTGCGTAAAATGGCCAGGCGGGTTTCATAATCCGGTGGTTGAATATCGACAACTAATCCCCATTTAAAACGGGAAATCAGCCGTTCTTCCAGAGCCTCCAGTTCATTGATTGGCCGGTCGGAGGTTAGTACGATGTGCTTACCATTCTGATGCAGATCGTTAAATGTATGGAAAAATTCCTCCTGAGTTTTACCCTTGTTGGAAAAAAAGTGAATATCATCCAGTAACAGCAAATCACAGGAACGATAAAATTGTGAAAAATTGGATACATTATTTTGTTGTATCGCATTGATAAAGTGGGATGTGAATGTCTCGCTGGAGGCATAATAAACTGTCGTACCGGGAGCTTTTTGCAATACCGAATTACCAATGGCTTGAATTAGATGCGTTTTTCCCAGTCCGGTACCACCATATATTATGAGAGGATTATAATGAGATTTTCCGAGATTATCCGCAATAGCTCTGGAGGCGGCTACGGCAAAACGGTTGTTATCGCCTATTACAAAATTATCAAACAGATAGCGCTCGTTGATGCGCGTGTAAAAAGGCGAGCTCGTATAATTGGATTTGGAAGGGGCATTTAGATGAACCGTGTTTTCCTGATGTTCGGTTTCCTCATAGGGTGATGTATTGTTCAATGGGCCATCTTCAACATAATATTTTATTTTTCGGGATTCACCTAAAGTCTGTGTAACCGCATTTTTTAATAATTTTGCATAATGGTTTTCAATCCATTCACTGAAAAATTGATTCGGCACCTGAAGTTCCATATAATCACTGTCAATATTCAATATATCGATGGGCGCAAACCAGGTATTATAACTGCGGATATTAATATTTTCTTTGATAATACCCAGAACGGATTCCCAGATCGTTTGTGTTTCCGTAGAAATTTCCGGTGGTGCTGTGCTCATTTTTTGCCCCTTAATGTTTCATTTTTTCCACAATTTAAAAATAACAATTCAACCTAAATTTTGAACAAAAATAGCTGCTTCACATTTGCATGAATTTAAAAAAATCTTTGTAAATTATTATAATTTAACAGGTTAAAATGTTAGCGGGTGTTTTTTAATGAAATGTCGCCCGGGAAAGAAAGATTGAAATGTGTAAATG
>WJIP01000237.1 GCA_014730185.1 Caldithrix sp.
GATAAATTGGACAAAAACACTTCCACCGGGGTCAGTGATAGCTTAAGGATTGCCATGCAAAGTAACCGGCAAACGTTAAAATGGCGTGGAATCAAGGTCATTCTGATTGCAGGTATTTTCTATGCGTTGGCACTATTGAGTATTCGTTATGTGCAAGAAAATTCCGCTTTTATTTTGATTGACACAAAGCCACTCAAAGGTGCTTATTTTATTGATGAAAGTCCATTGCATCCGACATCGCGGCAAGCTTCTCAGGTTGTCCGGTTGTCTACCGCACCGCATACCTTACAGTTCAATCATTTTAAGTCGGGCTACACATCAATACACCACTTTAAGCTTAACAACGGGGACACACTACAAATCGATATACCTTTCAACGACTCCTATAAAACCCGTCCGCCGATCAACATCAAGACCAATCCGCCGGAAGCTCTAATTACAGTTAATGACACCTTGATCGGAACATCACCTTTAGATGCCTTAACTTTATCGCCCGGCCAGCATCGATTCAAAATATCCAAATCGGGATTTCTGCCCCTGGAAAAGACCATACATATAAAGGCTCGCCAAGCATATAATCTGCATTTTAACCTATTTCCGGATAAAGCCTCCGGAATGGATCATTAAACAACCCGTTACAGCGGTTACTATCTTATTTCCTCAAAAATCCGATAGGGCGTTTTTTTCATACCCAGAGCATGATAGGTTTTACGTGCAATGTAATTTTCTCGATGGACATAAAGTCGGAAACCGCGTACTATGGCATTTTCGTCGGCCAACGATTTAACAAATTCGTATAACTTTCGATAAATACCCAATCGTCGGTAGTCCGATCGGATATAGACACTTTGAATCCACCAAAACTCGCCGTTACGCCAATCGGTCCACTCCTTGGTCACCATAAGTGATCCGACAATATCATCTTCGATTTCGGCAACCGCATAAAACCCGTAATCGGGATGTTTAAAGAGAGATTGCACGCCCTTTAGTGCATTCTCTTCATCCAGTTCAAGTTCTTCGGTTTCCTTAGCCATATTTCTGTTATAGCTGGCAATCGTTTTGGCATCATCGATGGTCGCTTTACGCAGGTTGATTTGAAGATTTTTCATGGGGAACCTTTTAAGTTTAACATGATTCTGCATTCATTTTCAGCCGGCTGAAAATCTGCGCCGCACATGTGTTTCTGTTTTAATCGGCGCTTTGGATAATTAATCATTTTTCCTTGCAGGCACCGACTGAATAATGCATGGATTAAATTCGTTTCTATTAAAACACCTCAGCTCTGCAGCTTTAATATATGAAAAATGACGGTTATCAACAATACGAATTCCAGCACTCTATAGAATTCTTTAAATAAGGATTGTTAAAACAGGATATAAATGAAACGGAATTAAGACATCAGCGTAACATGTTTTTATCATTTTGTCGAATACATATCAAATAAGCTAAGAAATATCAAAATTTATGAAAATACAACAATTGGTTTGCTTACTGTGTTTATTTCCACTGTTCTTGTCCGCTGAGGGGAAAAAAAACGGAGGCTCCTTAAGTGGTTTTGTCTATGATGCTGAAAATGGTGAAGGTTTAATCGGGGCCAACGTCTATTTGCAGGATCATGCCGCCGGGACCTCCACTAACCATAACGGTTATTTTGTTATCCCCGACCTGCAACCCGGTGAATACAAACTGATGTGTCAGTACATCGGTTACCAATCCTATACCAGAATGATTAATATTACAGACCGCCGCGACCTTCGGCTGAACATTATGATGCAACCCCGATTCCTGTCTTCGGAAACTATAACCGTGGAGGCGGATTCCATGGATACGGCCGATAGGTTGTACAGACAATCCATATCTCAGATTGCCCTGGCTCCCAGCGATATTCGCCAAATGCCTCAGGTTGCCGAAACCGATCTATTGCGGTCATTGCAGACACTTCCCGGAATATTACCGGTTTCCGATTATTCATCGCAACTCTATGTGCGCGGTGGTACTCCAGACCAAAACCTTTATTTAATCGATGGCGCCGATGTTTACAATCCGGAACATTTTTTCGGATTATTCTCCACATTCAATACGGACGCCATCAAAAATGTGGAAATTTCTAAGGGAGGCTTCGGCGCTGCTTACGGCGGGCGTTTATCCTCCATTCTGGATGTCACCAACCTCGATGGTAATCGGAATGAATTCGAAGGCAGCGCGGCTCTCAGTCTGCTGTCCGCCAAAACGACAATTCAAATGCCAATCGGCCAATTCGGCTCCATCTCAGCATCGATTCGGCGCACTTATTTTGACAAAACCATAGCACCTTACATAGATGAAGTGCCCGATTATCATTTTTACGATGGGCACATTAAAGCCTTTTTTGATATTAATTCAAAGAATAATCTTACCGTGAGTACCTATTACAGCAAAGATGACCTCAATTATCAATTTAACCAGGATAATGACGACAGTGAATCTATTGCCTACCGATGGGGAAATCAGACGTTGAGTTTACGTTGGACGCATATTTTTACGCCCCGTATGTTTTCTAATTTCTGGGTGACGGGAAGTTATTTTTTTTCCGATTTCAATTTTGAGCTTGTGGAAGAGAAAAATAACATTACCGATATAACCGTGAAAGGTCAATTTGAATATGCTGTTGAGAGGAATTTGCAACTGGCATTCGGATTTGAAAATAAAAATCTGCAGAGCGGATACGATCAATTTTTTCCCGGCGGTATGGTTGATGTGTACAAACGGCGCACACACTATATTGGCTACGGATCGGTTAACTGGCAACCCACCAAACCCTGGCAAATCAAAGGCGGCCTGCGCTACAACTACTTCGATTCGGATGAAACCTTCTCCGATTGGGCTCCCCGGTTTTCCACCAAATACCGTCTGACTAAAACCATAAGTTTAAAAGCTTCCCTTGGAGCCTATCATCAATATCTGCACCGTATACCCCGTCCGTTTATTTCCGATATCTGGACAACCGCTGATCGGTATCATGATGACTCCCGGGCCTATCACTATATTATTGGCGTGCAAAAGGAGGTTGCCGATAATCTGGAGCTGGAGATTGAAGCCTATCATAAAGAATTCAGGGATATTTATTCCATTAAGGATTATTTACTGGATATTGAACCACAGAGGTACGACGAAAACGGTAACCCGGTTTACACAGAAACCCAGGGATTATTTGACCGCGGTGACGGTAAAGCTACAGGTCTCGAATTATTGCTGCGCAAAAAGCACGGATCACTAACCGGGTGGTTTTCCTATGCCTTGTCCAGAACTTCTTATACGATAGAGGGGATTAATCAAAACGAATCCTTCCCGCCGCGCCATGACCGCACTTCAGTGGCCAATGTGGTTTTAACCATGGATGTGCGCAATGCCTGGCGTGAATTGTTTAACGTGCCTTATCGTACGGATGGTCATCAATTCTATATGGGGATAAACATGGTCTACGCCACAGGGCAACCCATAACCCTGACCAGTTCAACCTATTACATGTCATCCCTTCCCGATCAGAACATTGAAGAGATGTTTCTTTATCCATCCACCATTAATTCATTTCGGCTGCCTGATTATATCCGAATGGATTTAAGTCTGCGTTATAAGCGGTTGTATCCCCGTTGGTCCTGGGAGGTCTATTTGCAAATTTTCAATGCCGGTAACCGGGAAAATATATGGTTTATTCAATATGAAAATGAGCAGGAAGAAAACCGTGTTCAACAAAAGGTGGATACGTTTAATATGTTTCCATTACTGCCCACTTTGGGTATTAATATTAATTTTTAATGTTTCCCTGGAGCCCAGATGCATCCGATGAACAATATAGTAAAAATGTTAGCAGTCACAGGAATGGCGTTATTGTCCTTTCTGCTCAGTTGCGGCAAGACCAGTGTAACCGTCGATGAGGATACGTATGACCCTAAAATTGTGGTACAAGGATTGCTGCATCCTGGTAAACCCATCCAGAGAGTATATATCAACCGCAATTTTCCGGTCAATCAGACTATTGATCGGGAACATATCCCCCTTGAAAATGCCCGGGCTTCCGTCACCGACTTAACCTCCGGTGCCTCCGAAATCTTACAGTACGAAGCCGATTCAGCTTATTACAAGGGACAGACAATGGTTATTCAACATGAACATACCTACCGATTACAAGTTGAAGCAACCGTTGAAGATCAATTATTAACCACACAATCAACCACAACGATTCCGGCCAGGGGTTTTGCCATTGACGCTGCACAGTCCTGTAAAGGCGATATCATCTATCGCCAACCTAATGCGGATGGTAGGATACGTAAGCCCTGTATCGTTTACCAGAGATCCCGGGGCGTTGAATTGTATGTACTGTCCATCGTTGCTCTGGATGCCGACTCCTCGACATTTATACGGAACAATCCATATGGCATCGACCTTAAATTTGTGTCTGAAAACTTTGAAGCTTTTAAATTCGAAGAGGTTTGGTCACCCAATGAACCACAAACACCAGGCATTTCACGACTGGAGATTCCCTGGCTGGATATTTGGTTTTACGGACGCTATCGGGCTATCTTGTATGCTGCAGATCGTAATTTTTATGAATTTTTTGCAACCCATGATAATGTACAGGATTTTGATGGCAATCTGCGAGAGCCTTATTTCAATTTCGAGGGTGACGGTATCGGCGTGTTTGGTTCCGCTATCACAGATACCATACACTTTAACATTGTATCCGGCACGCAGCGGCCATGAGGATGTTAAGTATTGCTAAGATTACAAAAAGGATACATACCTATTCGTCATCACTTTCATCGGAGCAAGCACCTCTATGCTGATCCGAGTTGATTACAGGCACATTTTTTCAGTAGGAATAAAAATTACAATATCTATATGTGTTTTTTCTTTTTGGAATATTGTCGGTAATCGGATAAGTATATTGGGAATTAATAGTGTATATTTTCCGTAATTACAATGCAGTGTTAAAAAATAAACTTTTTATAACGGCGGAACAAATCAAACGATGTCTCCTTTAAATGAGAATTGCATCCAAATTTGGAAAATGAATAGGTTCTTGCATCCACTTACCGGTTCACCTGTTCATGCGTTTTGGTGCAATAAGGGGAGACTTTAAAAATGGCTTTTCTGCAGGAAAAGGATAAAAAATATATTCAAGATTTATTCAGCAATTTGAGTAATCCGGTCCATATTCGTTTTTTCACGCAGGAAATCGAATGCCAGTACTGTCGGGAAACTCGGCAGATACTGGAAGAGGTCACGGAACTTTCCGACATAACGGATCTGCATATTTACGATTTCGTCACAGATAAGGATGCGGTGGATCGTTATAATATCGATAAAATTCCGGCAACCATAATCGAAGGACAGACCGATTTCGGCATTCGCTATTACGGCATTCCATCCGGTTATGAGTTTTCTTCATTGCTGGAAGATATCGTTGATGTGTCTAAAGGTGATTCAGGCTTGAGTGCACAGACAAGACAAAAATTAAAACAAATCGAAAAACCGCAGCATTTACAGGTATTTGTTACCCCAACCTGTCCTTATTGTCCCAAAGCGGTACGTCTGGCTCATAAATTCGCTATGGAAAATCCATACATTGTTGCCGATACGGTAGAAGCAACTGAATTTCCCCACCTGGCTATAAAATATAACGTACGTGGCGTTCCCCGTACCATGATCGGTGAGGATATTCCCATTGAAGGCGCCGTGGATGAGACCGTATTAACTGAGCATGTAATGGAAGCATACAACAATCTTTAAATTTATAATAGAAAGGAATGTCTTTATGGCAAATCAATCAACCCGTAAAATCTTGTTACCGATTGGAACCGCAGTAATTATTATAGCCGCTTTGTTTTTTGTTTTTTCGGATATCAACAAGCAGGAAGCAAATGCCGGCGATACTGCAAATGCCCAAAAACAACAAACAGCCGCAAGCAACCAACCGGCTGAAAACGCCAATATGGCACCGGATTTTACGTTAAACAATCTGCAGGGTGAAGAGGTTAGTTTGAGCGATTATAAAGGTAAAGTAGTCTTCGTTAATTTCTGGGCCACATGGTGTAATCCCTGCCGTCAGGAAATCCCGCATTTTATTGATTTTATGGAAGAATACAATGATGATTTTGTCGTGTTGGGTATCGCATTGGATCCCCGGGAATTTGACAAAGTGCCGGGTTTTGTACAATCTATGGATATCAATTATCCCGTTCTCATGGACAAAAAAGGTGTATCACAGTTATACGGCGGTATTCGGGCTATTCCGACCACCTTTGTTGTAAATCGTGATGGCGAAATCGTGGATAAAATAAGAGGCTCGCGACCAAAGGAAGTGTTTAAGGAAATCATCGAAAGTTACCTGTAGGTCAGCCATATTTTAAAGGTCTTAAAACATAATCAGTAAACGAAAGCGGTGTTTGTTCAAGCACCGTTTTTTATTTACAATCATGATAACCTTCATTGCGTTAAACCATCCTTGGGCAACCCAAGATGTAATCATTTTGATATTATCCGGATATCATCATAAATTTAGTTTTTAAAACTTAAAACGAATTGGATCAGTTATTTTGCATATTGATTTTGAACAGTATTATCTGAACAATGGCCTGAGAGTGATTTTACATGAAGACCGTAAGGCTCCGGTTGTTGCCATTAATATATGGTACAATGTGGGGTCGAAGCATGAGGAAATCGGGCGTACGGGTTTTGCGCATCTCTTTGAACACATGATGTTCCAGGGTAGTCAGCATGTTCCTCCGGATATGCACTTCCAGATGATCCAGAGCGCCGGCGGCACGTTAAATGGTTCAACGTTCTTTGACCGTACAAACTTTTTTGAAATGTTGCCTTCCCATTTTTTAGAAATGGGCTTATGGTTGGAAGCAGACCGTATGGGATTTTTTCTACCCGCCTTAAACCAGGATAAATTTGACCGTCAGCGTGAGGTCGTTAAAAATGAACGGCGGCAGCGGGTAGATAACGTACCTTACGGCACCTGGTTCGAAAAAATGCTTGAACGGGCTTATCCCGCAGATTTCCCTTACCACTGGCCGGTTATCGGTTATATGGAAGATTTGGATAAAGCCATTTTGGAAGATGTTAAACAGTTTTTTAAAATGTACTACGCCCCGGATAATGCGTCCTTGGTTGTGGCCGGCGATATCACTATAGAAAAAACCAAGAAAATGATAGAGCGGTATTTCGCATCCATACCTAAAGGCCATAACCGCCCCCAAAAAACTTTCCGTTTCGATGGTTTTAACCTGGGCGAAAAAACGACAAAAGTAAAGGATAACGTGCAGTTACCCAGGCTCTATATCGGTTACCATATACCCGGATTCGGCAGGCAACAAACCTACCGCGCCGATTTATTATCCGATATATTGTCGAACGGTCACAGTGCGCGATTATATCGTTCTCTGGTCTATCAAAAACAATTAGCTCAAGATGCTCAGGCCTTTATTCTCCCACTAAAAGAAACATCACTATTTTTATTGGTGGTAACGGCAAAACCCGACATTTCTCTGGATGTATTACATGAAGAAGTGCAGCGGGAAATTGATCAACTGCGACAGGGCAATATTAATGATCATGAAATTCAACGGGCAAAAAATCAGATTGAAGCCCAAAAACTGCGAGAAAAACAATCGGTTACGTCTAAGGCTGATAATCTCAATCTTTATGCCGTTTATTTTGACAATCCGGCCTTGATCAATTCCGAATTTAAATTTTATGAATCGATCACAAAAAAGGAACTGCAAAAAACCGCCGAGGATTTTTTGAGCATAGATAACCGGATTGTCCTTACGTTTATACCCCAGAATCATTAGTAATCATTACAGCAGGATATATTATGAGAGAAACATTAAACCGCGCTCAGCCACCGGCACCGGAAAAACCACGCCCCTTTCATTTTCCTTCATTCGATCGTTTTACTATGGATAATAATTTACAGATACTGGTGGCCCATAATACAGATATTCCTATCGTAGATGTGCATTTATGTATTCATTGTTCCCCGCTGTGTGACCCGGCTGATAAAGAGGGATTAGCCTTTTTAATGGCTGAACTGTTGACCGAAGGCACCGGAAACCGTAACAGTGAAGCCATATCCAATGCTTTTGAATTTCTGGGAGCTCAATACGGTTCGTTCGCAGACTGGAATGCTGTCCATGTACAATTCAATGTCAGTACACGCCATTTAGCCGAAGCTTTTGAGGTATTTGCCGATCTGGTGCAGCATTCAACATTCCCCATTGAAGATTTTAAACGTATCAAAAAAGAAACGTTGATTGACCGTTTGCGCGTTTCCGACAATCCGGCCAAATTAGCCGGTGAAGGCTTTGCCCAAGCTCTCTATAATAATTATCGATACAGTCTCCCCAGAGAGGGTACGCGTGAAACACTGGAACGCATCTCGATTGAAGATGTCCGTGCATTTTACGCACAAAATATGACTGCTAAGAATGCTACTCTTATTTTTGCCGGCGATATAACAAAGGAAAAGGTCCTGGCACTTTCAGAGAAATATCTTGGTAACTGGCCGGAAGGTGACAAGGCGCAGGTGGCTCCCATGCATTTTGATATTCCGATGCGCAATGAACTATACCTAATCCATAAACCGGGAGCAGCACAAACCGAACTGCGCATGGGGCACCTGGGTATAGATGCCACCAATGCACATAAACACGCCGTTAGCTTGATGAATGAAATACTGGGTGGTTATTTTTTGTCACGCATTAACATGAATTTGCGGGAGGAACACGGATACACTTATGGGGCCCACTCCTATTTTGCCTCTCGTAAACGTACGGGACCGTTTGTGATTGCCGCGGCGATTGAATCACGATTTATTGCCGAGGCTATTCGAGAAGTATTTAAAGAAGTTAACGCTTTGAGAGAGAGACCCGTGGATACAGAAACTCTGCAAAACGCAAAAGGATATCTTATGGGAGTGTTTCCCATTGTGTTTGAAACAGTTGATCAAATTGCCATGGCCCTTTCTAACATAACCGTGCTCGATTTGCCTGATGATTACTATCAAACATATCGAGATAAAATTGCAGCCTTAGGTGCCCACGACATCCAACAAGCTGCCCAGAAATATCTGCATCCGGGTCAGATGCAAATTGTAGTGGTCGGAGACCGTACTGAAATTGAAGCAAAACTGAAAAAGGATTTTAACGTACATGTGTTGGATGTCAATGGCATAGCTATTGAATAACAATGCATGAAATTTGAGCGATACGGATAGTTTATGGCAACACTGGATAGAGCATTACAAATTGCGGTGAACGTGCATAAAGGACAAAAGGATAAATTTGGTGAACCTTATATCCTCCATCCCCTGCGGTTGATGCAACGCATGGCTACAATCGATGAAAAAATCATTGCCGTTCTGCATGATGTTATCGAAGATAGTTCATTAACTACCAATGATCTGTTAAAAGAAGGATTCAATGACACAATCGTTCATGTCGTGGATTTATTATCCAAAAGAGAAGGAGAAAAATACGACCATTATATCAGTCGCTTGCAAAGTGATGCTATTGCCCGCAAAATTAAATTAGCTGATCTGGAAGATAATATGGACTTAACACGAATCCATCAAATGGGCGAAGAGGATAGGAGGAGGCTTTCACGTTATCACAAAGCATGGCTAACTTTAAAGGCAAAAGAAACCTAGGTAAAACCGATGTAATTTTTACCGAACCATTCATTAAATCTTGATATTTTATTGAATCGCTCCTATCTTTATTAACATATTAATAAAAATGTATTATTGTTATGACGTCAACTTTTGCAACCCGCGGCAACGTGGAACTTTTAAGTCAGAAGAAACTGGCGGTTTTCACCTCCAAGAATACACCCAAAACGTTGTACCCTTTTGCCGAAAGAATTTTTTCCATTCTTTGCCGCCAGGAGCTGGCCTTAGCCGGGGGCTGGCAATCTCCCCTGGAAAAACGTTTATTCCGGCAGATACCACCATCTCCCAGAACCCATTGCATACACTATTTAGCGAAAGATATCAATTCCGTATATTTAACGAAAGAACAAAACTATCTCCTCGAGGAAAACCGATTGCTCGTAATCGCTCCCCATACCAAACAACAACGTATATCCCGGCAGACCATTGAACAGAGGGATAGTTTGATATTTTCACAAATTAAGAATATTCTATTTTTATATATTCGGACCGATGGCCGTTTAAACCGTTATTTCGTTCAGTTACTGCAAATGCAATACAATTTATTTGTGCTCGATCATCCGCTCAATGATTCATACCTGCTTGATGATATTGTAGCTCTTGGCGAAGATAATGCTCCTCAAATATTCAATTATTAATGTGTTATAATATCTCAACCTATATTTTTAAAATCATAAATAGCCACGCTTATTACAGACAATGGTATTCATACGGGAAATACAAATTTTGAATGTAAAAATATGATGACACATGGATGTTTATTGTTTTCTATTGCCCTATCGATCATTTCACAAAGATCCTTAGCGTTCATACCGTTTACCTATAAAACGAACGATCGAAATTATAATGAGCACACCTATTAGTAGAGCCCACAAATTATTGAATCCGAAACCAATGGGTAAATACCCGATAAGGATACTTATACCCCCCACCGTCAGGGCATAGGGGAGCTGAGTACGCACATGATCAATGTGATCGGCACCACTGGCCATGGAAGACATAATGGTCGTATCGGATATTGGAGAACAATGATCGCCAAATGTGGAGCCGGCCAGTATCGATGCGATGGAACTCAGAAAAATGCCGCGGGCCGTAGCTTCTGTTATTCCGGGATCAGCAAGGGGTAACTGATAGGCCAGTGGGATTACGATGGGGGTCAGGATGGCCATCGTGCCCCATGAAGTGCCCGTTGAAAAGGCTATAACGCCAGCAATGATAAAGGACAACGT
Source organism: Caldithrix sp. (assembly GCA_014730185.1). Lineage (GTDB taxonomy): Bacteria > Calditrichota > Calditrichia > Calditrichales > Calditrichaceae > WJIP01. The sequence goes on from WJIP01000237.1 coordinate 10,945, forward strand.
GGGTAATAAGTGCGGCGATAATAAATCCTCGGTTAATGCAATTACATATTCGGCAGTCTGCATATCTTTGCAGATGTTACCGATTGCCCAGGCCATCGTCAAAATCAGAGCAGCTATAACCATGGCCTTAACACCGCTTACCCAGGCCATAACCGCTTCATTCAAATTGAGAATTCGTTGGGCAATAGCCATGATCATAGCAATAAAACTACCGACAAAAGCAGCCCACATTAATACAGCAAACGAATCGGCATTGCCAATGACGGTACTGATGTATTGTATTGTACTCATACTGCTGTTCTGGTACGAATCAAAATTCGTCGCCTGGACACCGCTGTACCATAACCCGATTAAGGTGGTGAATATGACAAAAAAGACAGGTACAAGCGCATTGTACCATCGCAGAGGGGCTCCCTCCTTGGCCATCAGCTCACTGGAATTCACATCGGCGAGCGGGACGGCATCTTTGGCCAGAAGACCTTGCCCTCTCAAAGCACGTTGTTCGGCTTTGCTCATGGACCCAAAATCCCTCATGAACGAGGCAATGGACAAACCGAACACAAGAGCAAACAGCGGGTAAAAATTATATGGAATCGTCTGAAAAAAGGTTATGTAGGCATTATCTTCGATCCCCATATTATTAAAAGATTCATTAATGAGGCTTAACTGATAGCCAATCCACGTGGATATGATAGCTACGTTGGCAACCGGTGCTGCTGTTGAATCCACTAAATACGATAATTTCTCCCTGCTTATTTTCAGTTTATCTGTTAATGGACGCATGGTATTACCAACAATAAGTGTGTTGGCATAATCATCGAAAAAGATGATCACGCCCATCAGCCAGGTGGCCAACTGCCCTTTTCTCGACGACGAAGCGTAACGCGACAATTTATCGACAATTCCCTGAGTCCCGCCGGATCGGGATATAACCCCAACCATGCCGCCGAGCGTCAGGCTGAATATGAGTATAGCCGTCCGTTCCGGCTGAGCGGGCGCCAAACCGATATATTCGGTCAAACTATTAAAAAAGCCACTGAGTGGATTATAGCCAAAAATAAAAGTTGCACCAAGCCATATACCGGCAAAAAGGGCTACCAGCACTTGTTTGAACATTAATGCCAGTAAAATAGCGGCAAATGGCGGCAATATACTCAACCATCCCGGAATAACTCTCATCGAGATAGCCAATGATTGATTAGCATCGGTAATTATATATTGTCCTGATTGTTTAAAAGTAATGGTGGCAGTTAATCGTTTTGCATCAGCCTTGTCCTTACCGGTAAAACGAACAACAGGCTCAGATGTTTTTTTATTCAGTAAAACCGGAGAGATAGCGGAATCGGCCAATTCATTTTTCTCCAGGAAAAGGGTATATTTCACGTCGGTGAGATAAACCAATTCTTTGTTTACCAATTGCCACTGAGCTCCGGCTTTAACCGGGATAACATGGAAAAGAGCCAACATCAAAAACGGTAACCAACGATAATATGTCGTCATGGAACTCCCGCAGTTTTAAAAGTGTGTGCTGTATAAGATATAATTTTCAGCAATTGGAGTAAAGTCGGATTTTGGTTGTCAGCTTTATAATTTTATAAACTTTACGGGCTGAAGTGCATTAAACCTATATTCTAGGTTCTGCTGTTCGGAGCTTTCATCATGGGCTCTAACGGTCTGCTGAACTTGATTTAATATTTCACATCGGTTAAATTCTAATTTTGTGGAGGATTGTATATGTTTGTTAAAAAAGGCATTATTATCGCTTTAATTTTCGCCTCACTGGCAGTTGCTCAAGAACCCGATGATGTCATAAAGCGAAAAGGACGATATGGATTTAAAGTAAATAAACGTCCTCCGGTAAACTTCAGTGTTTTTGTGGATTACACCGATAAGGGATGGTACCCTCAGGTTCACACTGCCGTTTCTGTACTGAATGATGTATTATCCTTCGAGAAAATCGGCCAAACCTACGAAGCCCGTTATCAGGTCACTGCGGCCATTCTGAAAGATGACGAAGCATTGCTTAATGAGAGCTGGCAAGAATCCGTTATCCTGCAAACTTTTAAAGAAACCAATGCCCGCACCAAATATCAATATACCCGTTATATTTTTGATGATCTGAGACCTCAGGGCAATAAAAGACTTTCTTCGGGAGAATATGAACTTTTTGTGGAAATCAGAGATTTAAACAGCCGCAAAACGTTATCCAAAAAACAGCGCCGCACATTTTTTGTGCAAAAACCGGATTCTCTATATGATACTAGCTCCGACACCCTGAGAAGTACACCGATTGCATTTTTAAAAACCGATACAGTCGAATATGGAAAGCCTTTACCGCAATTTGCATCTGGAAAAACGCTTCTGTTTAATCACTCGGGGTATGCCTATGTACATTTTCATCCATCAGCATCCGGGGAGCTGGCGGAGTTGAATATGCGTATTTACAGAGAAGAAAATGGTGACCGCATACTCATGTACCAGGAATTCCTCTCCTTTAAGGATAGTGTTCAAAATAACCGAGGTATCTTCACATTACCCAAAGATTCCCTGTCAGAAGGGCAGTATATCCTGCGGATCGATGCTGCATCCGGCAAAACGCCATTATCTCTGAGCAAGAATTTTAACGTTGTTTGGTTCGATAAACCGGTATACCTATACCGTAAAGACCTGGCCATCAGACCAATGGTATATCTTTTACCGGAATCAAAATTCGACGAAGTAAAGGACTTGGGGATAGATGAATTGCGTCAATGGTTTGATTCCTATTGGAAGAAAAAGGACCCCACAAAAAAAACCGTCTACAATGAATTGTTGTATACTTTTTTTAACCGGGTTGATATAGCCAACCGCCGCTTTAACAAACCCTATAAAGAGGGTTGGCAAACCGATCGCGGTAAAATTTTTCTTCTATACGGCCCGCCACACGAAGTTGACAATCACAGCTATGCCACCAGTGGTAAACCCTATGTCGTGTGGCATTATAACAATCCGGATAAAAAATTTATATTCGTAGATGAAAATAATGATGATGAATTTAAACTTCTGAAAGATCAGGAAAAGGATCGCTAATGGAAACGACTAAAGTAGGTGTTGTGGGTGTCGGGCACTTAGGGAAATTACATACCTCACTCTACAAAGAAGTTAAAGATTGTGAAATCGTTGGTATTTTTGATGTCGATGAAAAGAAAAAAGAGGCTATTGCCAATGAACACGGCGTAACGGCATACCCATCTTACGAAGCTCTGTTGAATGAAGTGGATTCCGTGAATATTGTGACGCCAACCGTTTCGCATTATGAACTGGCCGGTAAAGCCTTGGAGAGGGGAAAGCATGTATTCATAGAAAAACCCATTACCAGCACTGAAGAACAAGCACTGGAACTCATGGAGCTCTCTGAAAAAAATAATCGGGTATTACAAGTTGGCCATATTGAACGTTTTAATCCGGCCATCTTGGCATTGGATGATGTCACTCTGAAACCCCTGTTCATCGAAGCACATCGTTTGGCCTCCTTTAATCCCCGTGGAACTGATGTAGCTGTGATTCTCGATTTAATGATTCATGACCTGGATTTAATTCTGCATCTCGTAAAAAGCGAACCCGAATCCATAGAGGCCAGCGGTGTTAATGTTGTATCCAGTTCCATTGATATCGCTAACGCCCGTATCCGTTTTGCCAATGGATGCGTGGCCAATATTACGGCCAGCCGAATTTCTGCAAAAAAAATGCGTAAGATGCGGTTGTTTCAAAAAAATGCCTATATTTCAATGGATTTTGTGCAGGGATTCTCTGAAATTTTTTATATACCCGCAGAAAACCATACACCCTTTCATGATGGCACTTTGGCCTTTTCACTCGGTCAGATTGCAGAAGGTGAAAATGCCCGGGAGATCAAATACAATCGATTGGAAAGGCAAAACGTAAATCCTCTCAAAAAGGAGCTGAGTACTTTCATAGAATCCATTCGAAATGATTTAAAACCA
>WJIP01000238.1 GCA_014730185.1 Caldithrix sp.
CATATCCACCTGTTCAATAGCAAAGTCGTTCAGTTGCGTCCATGAATATTTGGAACCGTAAAAAGGATTGACGATGTACATACCGTCAATGGTATAACCAATTTCACCGGATCGGCCCCCGCGCACATGAATTTCTTCAATACCGCGATCCTCGAATCCCGAAATTCCGCGAACGCTGCTCTCTATTTGAACAACACCGGCCTGAGCCGCCACCATTTCCGAAAAATCCTGAACCGGCATAGATTGAATCTCTTCCGCCTGAATGGTGATTTTTTTACTGGTTTCATCTTTTTGGACTTTAAATGTCTCTGCGGTTACAACGATTGTTTCGCCCTCTGCAATGTCTTCCTCCAGTTTAAAATCCACCTTGGTGGTTTGGTCCAGGATCACTCGAACTCCCTGATACTTAACCGTTCGATATCCAATGTAAGACACCACGAGGGTATATTCACCAACCGGTACATTTATAATATAATAATCGCCGTCGGTATCCGTTGATGCCCCCATTAGGGTTCCCTCAACAATCACATTGGCACCGGGCAAGGGTTCACCTGTATTGGCATCAACCACTTTACCGGCAATTTTACCGGTGGTACCTGCATAGGCCGCAGTTAACGAGACCATAACCGATAACACTACAATAAGCAAACGTTTCATAGATTCACCAAATTATCTTTCTTGTAATCGTATAGGTCATTTGTAGTAAAAACAATAAATGGCAGACCGCCAGGCCTACCATTTATTAAGTTATCTGTTGTTGTTCTAAAACAATACATCAGTATATTAGACTTGGACGTATTTATTTTACAAGAGCCATCTTTTTTACTTCCACAGAGCCGGCAATGGTCAAACGATAGAAGTAAATACCTGAGGCCAAGTTGATTCCGTTAAATTCGTAACTGTATTGATTCCCTTTTCTGGCATATCCATCAAACAACTCCGCTACTTTTTGACCGCTCACGTTATAAACACTAAGGTTAGCCTGACCGGAAGTTTGCGGAACAAAATTGATGCGGGTTGTCGGGTTGAACGGATTGGGGTAATTCTGTTCCAAGCTATAGCCCCTGGCGATCTGTGCATCCTGGTCGGTTAAAGCGGAAGGTGTATTAAACTCGCTGCCTTCGGCTACCCAAGCTTCATTTTGACGGGTTATATAAGCTTCATCGTTAAGGGGATTGAGTGTGTCTGCACATAAGCTGTAGCATACCCAAACCACACCATAGTTTCCACGGACGTCCGTATTTTTGGAATGCAGCGCCATATTCAATTCGTATTCATCATCTTGAATGGTGTTGGAAATATTAATCGGTTCTGTCCACTCCATACCGCCGTCGATGGTGTGTGATGCGTAAATATCTGTTTTATACGTCGGGGAACCACCTTCCTGTGGTGTTGAGTACCTTGGCATATTGGCAATTTCCACATCGTTATTACGGCGATCCAGCCAGGCTGCATAAAAGTTGCCGCCATCATCTTTGGATAAATCGATTTCGGTATCAAAGAAATACTGGGAGCGTCCTTCCACCTGCTCATCACCTTCTAGTACGCCGTTGTTATATGCAATGCGTGAAGCCCACCAAGCATCGCCGTAGGGTTTTTTAGCCATAAACACACCACTGTAATATGGCGACGGGTACCATCCATCGTCAGAAGGCTGGCCCCATAGCATATTAAACCCGACCATGATATTATTACTACCATCGACAATCACATCCATATCAAAATTAGTACCCAAAAATGTCGGTCCTTCATAAGGCACCCAAACGGTATCCTCACCAATCACCTGCCATTGTCCTAACAATGAATCCTCGGCATTATGATAGGTAGGAAATCCCATATCGCCGAAACTTACCGTATCCCAGGCTGACCAGGAAACGCCGTAATCTTCGGTTGTCGAATAAGTAATTTTGAGTTCGGAAAAATAATAGCCGGAGTCCGGATGGTGCCAGCCCAGATGGCCCGGACTGACAATTGCTCCGAATCCTGCATCATTCAAAGCTACAGCAGGACGCGGAATTGTAACCACATTGGGGTCCACATGCACGGGATCATTACCCACATCCCAGCCAAAAGTCCAACCAATGGATGGATCGGAGGTGGTGGCGGTAAAAATGTGATTGTCATTTTCCGCACCAAATCCGATTGGAGGATCTTCTTTTTCCACATCGGAAAACCAGGTTTCGTAAATAGCCATCCAATGATACGTACCATCAGCATCCTTTACTACAGAAACCGGCCCGTTCCACAGACGGTTTTGCTGATCGTCCCCGGTCGTATTGGCTTGCACTTCCGGGTGCAACCAACCCACATCCATTTGATAACTGGGAGTCGTCCAGCCGCCACCATTTGTACCCCATGTAACAAAATCCGTCATTAAATAGGGATGAGAAATTGCAGGCGTGGTTTGCACATCACCACTTACATACTGATTAAAAGCGACCAGAGGCTTATCCAAAGCTACAGCTCCAGGATAACGGCCACCGACACCCCCCAAACCATTGTTTAATCTTTCAAAACTATAGGTTGCAGATCCATCCAACCCACCGGCCACATCCAATTCAGTAGCGCCAATCCAGCCGGTTTCATCATCTCCTAGATCTTCCCGGTAAGATAGCAGCAAAAAATCAATCTCAGAGCCGCTTCCACCGTAGTTCGGGTTATCAATGCCATTATACCGGTCAATACTCCGTATGGCAGGATTCAACCAGCCATAGCCGTTTGGCTGCATAGTGATATACTTATGAAAACTAGCTGTCGTTTTGGCTGGTTTATTCACTGCTTGTTCAGCCTCTAATGGTGTATGGCCCAAATTAACGGCATAAGGCGTAATTTCCTTCTGCGCTTGGATCAGTTTTGCCTCGGAACTGACTTTTACATTCTCTACAGGTTTTGCAAAATTGATCTCTTTCGCCATGAGCGAGAGAGTCAAGCCAAATATAAGCATGACCACTAAGGTAAAACGTCCCTTCATAGATACCTCCTTAATAAATATTAATAATTTTTAGACATGCGTCTGTAAATTCCGGTTCTCTATAGGCGAGCAGCCGGAATTTTATTTAATGAGTACCATCTTTTTGACATCTTTAAAATCACCGACCGTCAGTTTATAAAAATAAACACCGGCCGCCAGGTTTTGAGCGTCAAATGTCACTGCGTAGTTTTCTCCCTGTTGCACCTGATCATTGTATAATTCGGTTATTTTTTGCCCGGTCACATTATACACTTCCAGCAAAGCTGTGCCGTTGGTCTGAGGCACAAATTCAATGGTTGTGGAAGGATTAAACGGGTTGGGGTAATTTTGCCGCAGGGCAAAACTCTGAACCGGCTGATCGGGTTTATCTTCAATAGCTGTCACTGTGAATCCTGAACCTTCTGAAATCCAGATGCGGTTAACACGATCCGTGTAGTTGTCATCACCGCCCTCAAAAGGCTGACTGGTTGGATCGACCAGACAATAACCGACCCAGATCGTCCCGTCATCGCGACTATCTGCGCTGCGAGCCAAACTGAGCTGGTATTCATCCAGGCTTACAGAACTCGTAATATTAATTTTCGGACTCCATGACGAACCTCCATCGGTTGACCGTGAGGCATAAACATCGGTTTTGTAATCGGGATCACCGGTCCCGAAGCGTGGCTTTTCAGCTAATTCCACAGGGGCATGGGGGCGGTCGAACCAGGCGGCATATAATGCACCGGTTTCATCCATGGCCAGATCAATTTCCGTATCGAAAAAATTAGCGGGCATGCCTGGGATTATCGAGTCACCGACAAAAAATCCATTACTGATGGCAATGCGGTTGGCTGCAAAATTCGCGCCTTCATCCTCGCTGGCTGCAACGTATACCCCACTGCCTCTGTAATTGGGGTACCAGCCGTCTTCCGCCGGTCTGCCCCACAACATATTAAAACCGATATAAATTTCATTGTCATCATTTACCAGAACGCTTACGTCAAAATTCGTACCGACGAAAGCATCGCCTATGTATTGCGTCTCCACGGTATCGCCATTCTCATCGATGGTCAAATAGAACAATGAATCTTCTGCGGTGATTTCAGTGGGGATACCCAATTCCGCCCAGCTGACCTCCCGGGGCTCGGACCAGGTTTGACCATAATCATTTGTAGTTTGTAAAACAATCCGTAATTCTTCGAAAAAGTAAGATGTCCCCTCATGGTATCCTTCATGGCCGGTTGCAGCGATCACTCCAAATCCATTTTTGTTGATATCCACGGCCGGAGAAACAAAAGTAAATTGCTGGGGATCGATAAGCTCCGGACTCGTATTGATTACCCAATCGCTGTAAATATCGGAATTGGTGGCCGTAAGTATGGCATGGTCATTATCATCCAATTCGCCCTGAGCGCTTCCCAGGTACCAATTAGCATATACTCCAACATAATGATAAACGCCCTC
>WJIP01000239.1 GCA_014730185.1 Caldithrix sp.
GGGTAATGGTTCCGGGGATGACTTCATCATTTTCGTATTTTTGAACCAGTGTTTGCCAATTACGGATAAAGTCGGCTTTTTTCCTGGACAAGGTCAACTGCCCGTCAATGGTTTCCATGGTTTCCAGAAAAACTTCCACTTCATCACCGGGTTTGAATTCGTCAATATTTTCGAATTCATCGATGGGCACGCGCCCTTCCGATTTAAAACCTATATCAACAATAACATCGGAATCGGTTATATCTAAAATACGTCCGCTAACCACTTCCTCTTCCTGAATGGTATTCATGGTTTTGTCATAAAGGTTGGTCAAAACTTCCCGCTCTTTATCAGAATATTCGGATTCTTCCTTCAGATCTTCCAGTTTTACAACTTCTTCTTCAAATGTTTCTGCAGAAGAATCAGCAGTCTCGGACTGGGTTTTTTCTTTTTCTTGCTTTTGATTGGTGTCAGCCGTCTCGGTCGTTTCTTCGTTTTGAGGCGGGTTAGGGGTTGAACTTTCGGTAACCTGCTCTTCGGTTACCGCATCTTTCTTTTCTTCGGTCATAGGTTAAAGGTCCTCCATTGTACGATTGAGTCCGCTTTATGCGGAAGTTAATTAATATAAAGTCAATGAATTTAAATGATTTTAGGGGCAATTACAAATATTCAAAGTAAAAAATATAGAGTTAAGAATCATCTGTTATTTGACAATAATAACCAAAACTTATATTTTTAAATCTTTGTAAAACTTAATTCTAGAGAAGAGCAATATGCCCTGGTATGTCAACGTTAGCTGTGCCCAATTACATGGTCAACCTTCTTATCATTCCGAACTCGAATCGCAGGTGGTATTGTGGGAAAAGGTTGAGCCGCTGGAAAAACAGGCAGATTTCTGTAAAATACGCGCTGAAGACGGGTACGAGGCATGGCTTAATGAAAATCAGATAACCGAAACCAACTGGCCCCACAATGCGGACAGCAAGCTCTTTACCCATCCGGCCGTTACTCGACTCTATGCCGAACCTGTGATGAACAGCCGTAGTGTGGGTGATGCCTTAACCGGCTCCCGGCTACCGGTTATCGATTATAAAAATGACTGGTATCAAATCATGTTGCCGGACGGTCAAAGAGCCTGGTTAACAGAAGAAAATTTTGTTGAACTGGGTAGCCTCACTCGAAATAATATCATCGATTATGCCGGGCAGCTTATGGGTATTCCATATCACTGGGCGGGGAAAACTCCAAAGGCATTCGATTGTTCCGGGTTCACCCAGTTCATTCATAAAATGTTCGGTATCCATACCCGCCGCGATGCCTGGATGCAGTTTGAAGATGCCTATGCGGTTGGTGAACACATCACCGACGGTCAACCGGGGGATTTGCTATTTTTTAGCGAAAAAAAAGATAAAATTACCCATGTGGGTTTTGCCTTAGGCCAGGGCCGTATATTACATGCCCGAGGTAAGATAAAAATCAACAGTTTAATTGAAGGCCGGGTAGATTTCGATGCCCAGTTGGTTGAAGATTTTGTGGCCGTAAAAACATTCATCAAATGATCTTTTTCCATGGCCGGGCGTAATATTCACTTTATCAGAATAAAGTGTTTTTGGATATGAATAAATTAAACAGACAAGTTTTAGTTCTCAACCAGAATTACGAGCCCTTTGCTGTGTATGATGCCAAACGAGCCATCATTCTCCTGTATTTGAAAAAGGTACAGTTGGTGGAACGTTACAGAGAAGATGTACACTCTATTTCCATCACAATGCCCTATCCATCGGTTATCCGATTGCATTCTTATATCCATAGGCCTTATAAGCGGGTAATTTTGAATCGCAAAAATATTATTCGTCGTGATAGCAATGTTTGTCAATATTGCGGTAAAAACAGCCGACCCATGACCATTGATCACATTAAACCGAAGTGTTATGGGGGTAAGGACACATGGGAAAATTTAGTCTGTGCCTGTGTGCCGTGTAATACCAAGAAGGGAAATCGAACACCCGAACAAGCCGATATGCATTTGTTGCGCCAACCTAAACGACCTTCTCATCTTTTCTTTCTTAAAGCCTTAATCGGCAATCCCCATACATCCTGGAAACCATACTTGTTTACTTAATTTGCCAAGGCGGGCTATCGAATTTCACTTTAAATTCTTTTAATAGATAAATTGGATAAAACATTCATCTCATCCCAGTATTTTAATTTGATCCTGGTATAAAACACATTATAAACATGGAAGTGCACTGAGTTTGTATGCTCACGGAATGATAAACAACATACTCTAAGAAAAAATGTTAGCTTGTTACCGAACCATAGTTTTTTTAAATTACGTATTTGTAAATTTACAAAGCTTTTATGATTGAAGTATAGAAATTAATATTTAATAATAAGATAACTTTTCAGGGAAGTTCGGCAAACTGTTTTGATCAAAAAAGTGTTTGAGATTTGATAAATAGGGGTGCTGTTACGGTTGAATTGAATGGCAACGGAGTGGTTAATGGCATAAAGCAAAACAATACCAACGGTCGCTGCGATAAGTTAAGATTGTTTTTAAACAAAAACCTCTGTGGTTTCGAACGATTTATGAGGTTAATATTTTAAATGCTTACTATATTGTGATTGTATACGGATAAAAGATTTGTTCAAGGGATGATGCTAACGGAGGCATAATGGCAAAAAAAAGAATTCTGAGTGGTATGCGTCCTTCCGGGCGTCTGCACCTGGGTAACTATGCGGGTGCCCTGGAAAACTGGGTCCAGTTGCAAAAAGAATACGATTGTTTCTATTTTATTGCCGATTGGCATGCTCTGACTACCGATGCGGAAGCAGCGTTTACGGTCAAAGAAAATACACTACAAATGGTGATCGATTGGCTAAGCTCGGGGATTGACCCCCAGCAGCCTATTTTTATCCAATCCAGAGTAAAAGCTCATGCGGAACTGCATCTCTTGTTTTCCATGCTTATTACAACCGCACGGCTGGAACGCAACCCCACCCTAAAGGAACAGATTCGTGATCTAAAAGCGGAGACGATGATTTACGGACATCTGGGATATCCCGTTCTGCAGGCGGCGGATATTTTAATTTACAAAGCCAATGTAGTGCCTGTGGGAGAAGATCAGGCGCCTCATGTGGAGATTACCCGCGAACTGGCCAGAAAATTCAACCAAACCTATGATGAAGTGTTTCCCGAACCTGAGACCCGATTGACTCAGTTTGCCCGTCTACCCGGATTGGATGGACGGAAAATGGGCAAATCCAATGACAATTATATCCTACTGTCCGATACTCCGGAGCAAATCGAAAAACGGGTACGTACAGCTATAACGGATCCACAAAAAATCAGGCGCAACGATCCCGGTCGTCCGGATATATGCAACGTCTTCGCCTTTCATAAAAAATTCAATCAAGCCGAGATACAGGACATTCGCGAGGGTTGCGAAACCGGAGCCCTGGGTTGTGTGGCCTGCAAAAAGAACTGCGCCCAAAAAATTGCAGATTTTTTCGCTCCCCATCGCGAGAAACGAGCTTACTATGAAGCGCACATGGATGAAGTGCAGGAAATCATCGAACTGGGGGTTAGCAAGGCCAATGAAATTGCAGCACAAACCATGGATGAGGTGCATAACGTGATGAAAATGGGATAGGCGGCCAATGCGATACCGAATAAAATTGGATATATTTGAAGGTCCGTTTGATTTGTTGTTATTTCTTATCCGCAAAAATGAAGTGGATATCTACGATATTCCCATTGCTCAAATTACCGAGCAGTTTCTGCAATATATCGAGGTTCTCAACATCCTCGACCTCAATGTGGCCGGTGATTTCGTAGAAGTGGTTGCCATTCTGATGAATATTAAAGCGCGAATGCTATTGCCTAAATCAATCACAAGCGGTGATGAGGAACCGGAGGATCCTCGCGCTGAATTAGTGGAACGACTAATCGAATACAAGAGGTTTAAGGATGCCTCCGGCGAACTGGTGGCTTTGCAGGAATCACGAAGTAAACATTTCGAACGCCGTTATTTTCGATTCATCCCGGGAGAAGATAAAATTTCCGATGACGAGTATCTGGATAAAGTGTCTCTTTTTGACCTAATGATGGCTTTTAGGCAGGCATTACATAATATGCCGAAAGTAACTCATCATGAGGTGAAGCGCATTAATGTGACTGTGGAGGATCAGACCCAAATTTTATTAAACCGCTTAAATCAGCAGGGAATGATCATTTTTCAGGATTTTATTAAGGAATACACCGATCGAATGATGTTAATCATAACTTTTATTGCTTTGCTGGAATTAATGAGATCAGGAGAGATTGAAGTTAAACAATCGCATGTGTTTGATGATATACGCATTCAAAAAAGGTCCGCAGCATGACAGATATTGTAAAACGTCAAATTATTGAAGCTTTAATTTTTGCCAGTGACGATCCCTTACCGGCGAAGAAAATAAAAGAGCTAGTCGACCCGCAATTGACGATTAAGGAAGTACGAAATACGATTAATGAAGTTAACAAAATATATGAGGAAATTCATTCCCCATTACAGGTTATCGAAATTGCCGGGGGGTATCAGATCGTAACCCGAAAGCAGTATGCGGACTGGATTAATAAATTGTACCAAAGCCGGACTCAGCAGAGATTAACCCAGAAGGGCCTGGAGACTCTGGCTATTATTGCTTATAAACAACCGTTGACCAAACAGGAAATTGAACAGATTCGCGGCGTCAATTCTGATGGTGTTATCCGCACGCTTATAGAACGCAATTTAATAA
>WJIP01000240.1 GCA_014730185.1 Caldithrix sp.
GAATAATAGCACCTTCAGCAGAATTTATTTGCGTATGTAATTCAGTACTTCGGGTATCTGCACTGAGGGTTGCAATTTGGAGCCCCAGGGAATCTCCGGCCTGTATATGATTACGTTTCAATCGCACATACGATTGGTGGTCTTTAACGTGATGCGGATTGTTAAATTTTAGAGGTATGTATGCCCTTGTGCTGTTTTCTGAATCCAGCCGATGATCCATCTTCGCGTAATAAAAATTCACACTACCATTGGAGGTACCTTTGACAACTCTAAGATTAAAACCTAATGAATCCTCTAACCAGGGATGATATGGATAGATTTCGGTCCATGGCAATAATAGCTCAAACGTAATACCATCATCCTTCTTTTTTATTTGCAGTTTTGTATCTGTACTGGTTGGCTTAAACAACGTGTGCACGTTATAATACCAGAAAAAATGCTTTGCATGCACTATACTATTGTGTTTTTCAGCTGCACCGGCCAATACATAAAATTCATCCGTGCGTTTCCCATGCGGTTTGGCGCGGGCCATTACCAGATTAAATCCGTCACCGTTCTGATACGCCCGGTCACGGGTGTACAAATTTGTATCGTTTATGGAAATAAACATGTAGAAGAACTGTGTACCATATGCCATGCGGTAAAAAATATTGCATTCGGGATTGGCATCATCCCCTTTTATGACCATGGATAACGATCTCGCTGGTAACGTCTTTAAAGATACATCTAAGCTTCCGTCAATCTCGGGCGCTTGGGATATAAATGGAACGCTATAAGCATGATGGTAACCGATTGATGCTGGTTCATCGTGTTGACATGAAGGATATGAATTCGCAAAACTACCATGTATCTCAATTAATATCAGATTGAGTATAACCCAGAATAAACCTGTGCGCATTTAATTTTTCCTTTGCAGATATTTAGTTTTTCAATTATGAGCCAACGCTCAATCAAAGAATGATTTCGGCCGTTTCCATATACGAAAGATCTGAATGGACGTTGCTTTTAGGAGCATCTTTATGAATACCAGCTTAAAAAAGATACGATTCACAGAGGACGAAACCACTGAAATGCTTTAGATTTTGCTAGGGGTTAATAGAGTTTTGCCAATACTGTTTATTTAACAACCTATTATGCGGTTTGCTTATTTAATTTCAGAAACCCAAGCTTTTTTAGTTTTGTATTTCAAAAATGATTGAATTTTTGAATATTAAAGGTACTTGCACATGAAATGTTATCAGGTATTGAAGGATTAATTTAATTGAAAATAAACTCGAATAAAAATCCATATTTTATTGAGATAATATTTACTTTGCTTTAAACTACCAATGGATGGATTATGTGATTCGTAGTTTCTCTCTGGTAAATAATTGGTTTTATCCAATCGGGACAGTGGTTCATTGGTTGATTTTATTTTCGTATTAGAAGAAAAGTGCGGATTGGCCTTTGATGGTATGAATTCTTATTATTATGAAATCGAATACTATCTTTATGATAGTGATCTGAAATTGACGCATTTACCTGGAAATTAATAGGTTAAAATATTCATAATTCAAAGGAAATTAATCCCCTATTTCTTATCATCAGCACCGTGGCACAACCCTTGCCGAAAACCGTCTCCATGCGCTGCACATAGGCCTGCACATGATCATCGGGCAGAAACGCCTGAATCGTGCCGGCAAATCCGCCGCCATGAACCCGGCATGCCCCGGCGGCAATTTCACCAATAAATCGATCCGATAAGGCCAGAGCTAGTGATACCCCCTGCTCATCTACCTTTTTGGGGGTGTAGATATTCTGCAGCCACTTGAACGATGAATTGCCGGATTCCTGCACCAATTGTAGAAACTTCTGAAAATCGCCATCCTGCAATGCCTGCACCTGCTTTACAACACGCTCATTATCCTCAATAAAATGCAAAGCCCGCAATACAGCGCGGTCGCCCACCTGTTGTCGCAGATCAGGTATGTTGTGCATGAACTGATCGACATCGATGTCCCTCAATACCTCTTCGCCCAACACCCCGGCCACTTTTTTCATTTCCGCCGGTACCGCCGCATAATCCTCGGTAAGATCAGCGTGACTGCCGCCGCTGTCTACGATCACCAGACTGTACCGCTGCCGGCTGAAATCAAAATCCAATTTGCGCACCTGCGGTTTTTCCGGATCGGCAAAGTCGATGCTCAGGATGCCGCCCACCGCACAGGCCATCTGATCCATCAGACCGCACGGTTTGCCAAAGAATTCATTTTCGGCGTACTGGCCGGTTTGAGCGATGGTTTGGGGCTGAATCCGGTTATCATTATACAATGCGCTGAAAATCGTGCCGATCAACACTTCCACCGAGGCCGACGAACTCAGGCCCGATCCTGGCAGAACGTCGCTGGTCATACAGGCATTAAAACCGCCAATGGTAAAATCCAGCTTTGCAAAGCGGGCGGCTATGCCCCGGATCAATGCCGAAGTCGTACCCTTTTCATCTTCGCGGCTGGTAAGATCGGTTAAATCCACCTTGAATGGTTCTTTATATCCCTCTGAGTAAACGGTGACTGTAGGGTCATGAACCGGTGCTGCTATGGCGATGGAGTCCAAATTAACCCCGGCCGCCAATACTCTGCCGTGATTATGATCGGTATGGTTACCACCAATTTCCGTTCGGCCCGGCGTACTGAAAATCATGCGCTGCCGATCTGCAAACCGTTGTTCAAATTGCGCTTCCAGCTCGCTGTAACGCCTCATCTGTTTTTCTATAACATGGTTATCGTTTCCGTATAATGCCCTCAACTCTGACCTTAGCTTTTCCAACCTTGACATGCTCTCTCCTGTTGGTATTCGTTGCTTGTGACGGACTCCATCCGTTACCCCATCTGTATCCCAAATGCGGCGGTAAAGGCTTGCCCCGGCTTGAGTACGATTAAGTCCCGGCCATTGTTAAAGGCATCCACGTTGGATGTCATAGGTTCCACGGCGATGGACTGCCGGTTGGGCGGAGTATAGATCTGTACATAATTGTATTTATGGGTGCCGCTTTCCTGCCACAATCTTAATGTGAGGTCCCTGGAAGGATCGGTCAATTCGATATACTGTATGCGATCTCCGTTTTCTTCCAACCTAAAACAATCATCCAGTTCGGTTGAGCCAATGAGAGTCTTTTGGATAAATTGCAGGAAGGGTCGTTGATGGCCCGTAGGTATCATGCGGCTATTCAGTTCCAGGCGATAAGCCGGTGGCAATTGAAGCTGCAAATCGTCGATAGACCGATTTTCGATTTGTAAAAAGGGATGCCAGCCGTGGCTTAAGGGCATGGCTTGCTGGCCGGTATTGATAACACGGGTTTGGCAGGTAAAGCCCTGTTCATTGCTCAGATCGTAGGTCAGCTCCGTACGGAAGGGAAACGGAAATCCGCTGATCGAACCATGGTAATCGTAGCTCAGCCGGGCCTGGACTTGGCCATCGCTCTTTTTCGTATGCAAAACGTTAAATGGTTGTTCATACACAAAGCCATGACAGGCATGACCTTCTTCTGGGTAATTGAGGGCCATCTGATAGCCCTGGCCAGCAAAGGCAAAACGACCATTATTTAAGCGGTTAGCAAAGGGCAGTAACTGGGCGCCTTTAAAGATCGATTTACCACTGAACTCAGCCGGTCGCTGATTGCCGTTTAAAACTGAATAGAGGTGGTCATCTTTTTTGAGTTGCAGTTGAGCCACGTTACCTCCAAAGGAAGGCACGATGACCATCACATGACCATCCGATGTCTGCAATGCAATGGTGTCTAATCGTGTGATGCTGTCCTGAGCGCCTTTTATCTGGTTCATGTTGGCTCCCGGCCTGTTATTCGGTGGATCTGTGTTGATCGTTATTTTACAGAAAACCGATAGACCGATGTGCTTTGATAGGTTTCACCCGGTCTCAGTTCAGTGGACGGAAAGTCCGGTTGATTGGGAGCATCCGGAAAGTGTTGCGGTTCCAGACACAAGCCGTCATGCAGCTCATAGGCCTGCCCGTTCTTGCCGATGATGCTGCCATCCAGAAAATTTCCCGAATAAAACTGCATGCCCGGTTCCACGGTAGAAATTTCCATAAAACGGCCGCTCTGCGGATCGTATAACGTGGTTTGTAATTTCAGAGTACCATCCACATCATTAAGCACCCAGTTATGGTCATAGCCTTTACCGTATTCCAGCTGTTCGTAGTCGGTATCGATGCGCGATCCAATGGCCGTGGGCTGGCGGAAATCCATGGGTGTACCTTCCACCGACCGCCGTTCCCCGGTGGGAATCAGCGTTTCGTCAACAGGGGTAAAACGATCGGCATTGATCATCAGTTTATGATCCAGAATATTGTGCCGGTTATTGCCGGATAAATTAAAGTAGCCGTGATGGGTAAGGTTGACGACCGTCGGTTGGTCGGTTTTGGCCCTGTATTCAATTTTGAAGGCGTTGTCGTTATTGAGGGAATAGATAACGGTGGTGGTTAATGTTCCAGGGTAGCCTTCTTCGCCGTCCGGACTCACGTAGGTTAATTTTACACCCACCTCTTTTTCACTTTGCAGTTGTTGCCCCTTCCAGACCACTTTATTAAAGCCCTGATCGCCGCCGTGCAGATGGTTAGGACCGTTATTGGTGGCCAGGGTGTACGTATTACCATCCAGCGTGAATTTGCCTTTGGCGATGCGATTGCCATAGCGGCCCACCAGACCGCCAAAATAGGAGTCATCTTCAATGTAGCTTTGCAGAGAGTCAAAGCCCAGCACCACATCCTCGATATTACCGTCTCGATCGGGCACTTTAATAGATTGTACGATAGCACCATAGTTGGTAATGGTTACCATCATGCCCTCGACGTTGCTTAACGTATACAGATGGATGGGCTGACCGTCCACATCAGGGCCAAACGGCTCGGAAGTGACGGAAAGTTGCGGTTGTTGCTGTCCTGCACAAGCTAATAAAAGCATCGACATCAAAACACCCAAAACGGATACTTTATTTTTCATGTTTGCGCTCCTTCAAAAGATTCGGTTTATGTAAAAAACACCCCCCGATTAATCTAACCTATTTAATAAGAATGAGTTTTTTGGTAATCGTCGTCTTATTCGTATCCAGTTGATAATAATACTGCCCGGATGCCAGACCGTTTGCTTTAAACTCGATCTCATGGGATCCGGCCGTCATGGGTTTATCAACGAGTGTACGCACCAGCCGGCCCACTGTATCATAAATTTTAAGCGATACATCCTGTTTTTTGGGAATTTCAAAAGCAATACGTGTTACCGGGTTAAACGGGTTGGGATAGTTTTGATGCAATTCATAGGCGCCCGGTTTCAGATGACCGTATTCTTGTTCAAATTCGATGGAAGTCAGATATTCAGCCTTTTCTACCGCTGCTTCGTAATCCAGAATATAGTGCCACCAATTGTTCAAAACCCCTTCATGCACACCTTCAAAATGGGGCAGGTGTCCAAACCACCATTTCATATAACCTAATTGATAATTTCCGTTGGGCGCGCCCCACGTCTCCCGATTGACTTTACTGGTCTGGTCCAGTAAGACAGGATACCGTTGCCAGTTTTGGACATAGGAAATGACCTTTTCTGTATTGCCATAATCATAATCGGAACGTCCGTTTGGCGGAAAATGAATATTACCTATGTGAGCTCCATCGGGTATTTCTTTGTCGATACGGGTAAATAAATCCCATGGTGTCGGATTATCACTATGAATGTCCCAGCCGCCGTAAACTTCAACCATAGCACTTTCCGCACGATGTCCCACACTGTGCAGAGCTTCAGCCACACCCCGCTCGTAATTCCAGCCCATAACCGACAGCAATTTTTCCAGACCTTCGTGTTCCAATGGTGGTGAATTATACCAAAATGCACCCGGTCCCATTAGCTGTGATTCATACATGCCCCCGAATGGAGGTGCATATACCCAAACTTCATCGATTTCACCGTTGTTACGTTTGGTATCCAAATCATAAAAATCAACCATAGCATTGTAATCGAATTTGACAATTCCGGCAATCTCCGCATAATATTGCAGAGTGCCTTCGGTATTACGCCCGTATAATTTATGGTTGGATTGGGTATAATAATAGGCCAGTGTATCCATCGTCATCAATGAGTCCCCCAGGCGGGTAAATATATTTCCATCATCAAATGTTTCCACCACTTCAAACTGTACCACACCATTGCTGGCTTCATAAAAATCCTCAATAATCTGTTCCACATAGACATAGGGATCCTGCCAGCCCCACTCTTCATTAATTTTGGTATTATTTGTCGAATCAATGACGGGATTCTGGATGACCAGGGCCACTTTTTGGGTCATTGTTTCAGCTTTCGGCGAAGAGAAATCAGGGACAACCTCTAAGCTTGTACTGCCACTCAATTGTTCATTTTCCGCTTCTATGGTTGTATTCCCTTCGGCTTGGGCTGATACCTGACCCAACTCATCAACCGTGGCAATGGATTTATTATTCGAACTCCAGATAACATATTCCTCAAAATCGTAGGGATAGGTGTTACCATATGAATCCTCTAACTTTACATCCAACTGAATGGAAGTACCTGGTATCATTTTCAGCGGTCCCGGAACGATTTTCAATCCGGTTATGTTTATCTGAGCTACCAAACCCCATTCACCTACAAGTATACCATTGGCATCCGGATTCTTAAACGATATTCTGGCCAGTTTAAATGATGTGGTTTCAAAATCAACGGAATCCCAGCTAAAACTGGTGAATGATCTCTGGCTTATCGGTTGCATGTAAGAACCGGTCTGATCGTCCAGGTCTTCTTGTGTATCAGCAATTTCCAGAGTGTAATTTCCGCTGTTCCACAAAAACACTTTGTTCCGACTTGCGGTTACCGTATTATCAAATACCAGGGTCAGCGTCAGAGTATCAATATTCTGAATACTCATGGCCGTATAAGGATTGCCGTCAAACATTTTAAGCAATTCCTCTTCAGCCATGGTTGTATCCATATGTAAAGTGGCTGTGCCTTCTTCTAAATGGGCAGCTATATCAACCGCGTTACTGCGGGTCACTTGTGCCCATCCACTGGACAAATTCAAGAGAAATGATAACCCCATCAAAGTGAATAATAATCGTTTCATAAAAACGTTGCATCGCATAAAACTACTCTCCATTTCTAAGTTTGATATATTAAAGCGTTACTTCCTTATTTACGATATTTCAATGATTGATTCATGGTTAATTTAAGGCTATTCTGTTGGGCATAATCCCAAGCACCTACAAAGATCCACCAATTGGTCAAAGCTTTACTTTCATAATGCAGACCATTCCTAAAACCGGGAATACTTTGCATCCAAAAACGAAACCAGTCCAAACTATTGCAATTCCATCTTTCACAGTTCATACGCTTTTTGGTTCCGCTGCCATCAGGTTTCCAGTCTTCGATATCTGTGTATACATATTTATTATTGGCCCAGTCGTAATCATGTTCGCCGTTTGGCGGATAATGAGCCCATCCACAGCGGGGCTCGATAATCTTGTGCGTATGATCGCTACCCACAAATTCACCCCAAAACAGAAGCTCATCCCATTGCGATTGTGGTGTCTCATTTCTGCCATCCACATAATTTAACAGGGCTTCGATCTGATGCATATGATTTTCGACCGCTTCTGAAAGACCGCGCTGATAGTTATAGTGATAAACCGTATACGTATAATCCAAAACCGGCAAATCATTTTCATCGCGATTACTATTGCTCACATCGCCATAAGGACCGGACATATTGGATTCCCATAGATGCACTTTACCACCGTGATAACCCCAAATCCAAACCTCTTTTACCCCTCGTTCATTAACCCAGTCATCGATGTCGATCATCTGCATAATCGTATTGTAGTCGGTCATCGGGGGGCGATGCTTGCCGCTTCTGCTCTGCGTTGGCAGTGGCTGCATAAATTCGTAGGTTTGTAAGATTTTGTAATCCAGCGATGGCCGGGCTGAAGTATCCTTATAGGCATGATAGCGCGAACTTTGCTCCAATACCCGGACCAATTGTTTTGTAATTTTCCCGGTTTTATCTCTGGTAAATGCAAGACTTTTGCCCCAATCCCCCGTAACACTGATATCAATGCTATCATGAATCACCGGAAAAAATTTGACGACTACCACCGGAATTTCATAGGGAACCTTCGGTTTTGTCTGGGACTTGAGCACAGCCGGTAAGTAAACCAGAATAGCCGCAGTAACCAAACCGGTCACCAACTTAAGTGACAATATATTGCTAAAATGGATTGTTTTATGATACATAACGCTCAACCTTCACTGCTTTATTTTCATTCATTGACTTGCGGGCGGCCTCCAATGTAGCCATGGTTTTAAAACCATCCACGGCATCCGGCATCGCTGTTTCCCCTTTTACCAGACAGCGGGCAAAATATTCGGTGTAATTAACAAATTCACCGGCATGATGATTCACACCTTCATATTGAAAATAATGATAAATATCCTCAAAATAATGCTCCACGTGTTCCACGCCATTATTATATTTGATGTTCGCCTGCAGTTGAGGATACTTGGCAATAAACGTACCCTGGTTCCCATAAAGGGCAACTTCTATCCAGGGTCTGGTTTGGTGCAAGTGTTCCAATCCATATAAACCGAGCACACGCCCGATTTTACCATTTTCAAATTTTAGATTAATGGTAAATATATCACGTTCCTTAAAATCCGCATCTTTTGCTATGAGCGATCGATCGCCAAATGCATGCACTTCTGCCACGTCCCCCATATACCACCGAATCAGGTCAACCGGATGGGAAGCACAGGCAAACAGCAGATCAAATCCCCCTTCGCGGGCCCAGGGACGATTATTATAAAACCAGCGCATATCATGGACATACTGAGTTTCCGCAAAACTGAGCTCTCCCAGCTTTCCCGTGTCATAAGCTTCTCTTTGTTTAAGCATCGGGCCAAAGAAGCGGGAACTTTGTCCCACCATAAGCTGCAGGTGCGGATATTGTTTCTTTATCTTCATGATTTCCGCAGCTTCGGATTGTGAAGTAACCAGTGGTTTGGTGCAAATTACATGTTTTCCCGATTCAAAGCAGGCCCGAATATGCTGTACATGAAGCTGATCCGGCGTATACAGCAAAACAATGTGTATATCCTTATGCTTCAACAGATCGTTAATATCCTCGTATCCATTAGGTATATTAAACATTTCCCTGATTTCGGTCGTTAATGTTTTATCGGTATCGCAAACTGCCTGAATTTTCAATTCCGGATGACCGTGAAGGCCTTTAACCACGCCTTTCCCTTCCCCGAGGCCGACGACGCCGACACCAAATGATTTACCGATTTTTGTATGCTTACCCTTTCCTTCCATCTCGCATTCCTGATTTTTGTAATCTGCTGTTCAGTTTCAACAATGTTGCCTTGATTTTATTTGATACATCTATAAAATCGTATAATTTACATAAAATTTTTGTCCTACTCTGCTCTTGAACTGCATATTTAAATTCGTATTTCCTGCCGATTGGGCTAATATCTGTCCGCTTTCATTCTTTACTGAACAATCGATATTTTCAATTGACCGGATATTTAGAACAACCTCAATTTTCTGATCAGCTTCGATCGTATATTTGACATCCAGATTCAAATCTCTGTAATGCAAATTGGTGATTCCGAAATGTTTGCTTTCTTTCAATAGTGACTGCGAAAATTCCGGCTGTAAATAAAATCCGGTGCCTTTCATTGATCCTTCTTCTCCAAAGCCGACAATATGGCGGATAATAAAAAGAGGTAACGTCGCCCCCCAGCCATAGGCTTCGCCTCCGGCAGGACGTTGCTCCACCGGCCAGTATTCACAGGCTATACCCGGTATTCGATAGCGATAAGGATGATCTGGATCCCGGTAGGTGACATGTTGAAAATCTGTACGTCGGTAAATCCGGTCGGCAATTGCAGTAATTGCATCACCGGCAAATTCCGGAACACCGGCATAGGCAGCTGCTTCCGTGTAGGCCAGCACTTTGGGCGGCCAGGCCAGCCATTTGGGGTTTTCAAGAATATACTGTAATTTTGAGCGGATTCCGGCAATCTGAGCACTGTCCGCAAGACGGCAGGTAAAGGGAGCCAACATAATGGGATCGTAAAAATCTTCAAGAATAATGGGCTGCCCGTTTCGACCGTCAATATCCCGGTACCATCCGTCGACGAACATGGAACGTGTATGGCGACTGTGCCTGCGTGCCAGCTTCTTCCAGCGTATTGTATCTTCGGACTGCCCTAGAATATCGGCAAAAATATGCATAATATTGAATGCTTCGGCCATGCTGGCTTCCACATCCACCGTTCGCACAAAGGTGGCCGGATCGCCTTCCCCCTCAACCAGAAAACGCCGTGAGCCATCCTGACCCGATTCCCAGCTGTTGTTACAGTGAAACCAGCCATCCCCATCCGTTCTATGGATCAGCCACCAATCCAGATAGGCTTTCAGTTGGGGATATATTTTGCTCAACCATTGCCGGTCATCACTGCGGTGGAAAACTGATTGCATGACATGAAACGGAAAACCCCACATTGGCGCTGTACCGCACTCTGATCCGTCGGCGCCAATCATATTCATACTGCCGTCTTCACGGACGCAGGGCACATTGTCCATAACAGCATCGGCGAAGGTACCGTATAAAACTTCTTTTGCCAGTTCCATATCGGCGTAGCTGAGTGCGAACATATCAATGGCTGTCTCACCCAGAACCAGTCGCGGAGACTGAATTTGCATACCATCCCAGGGATGTTTAAAAATGCCGATGGGTTGGCGGACATTCATACGCAGAGTTTCCCAATCGTATACCCAACCATGTTTCCAGTGTTGCGGCCAGTCACCGGTTAACTGCGGACATTCTTTCCAAAATTGTTGATCCTGCCCAAATTTTTCTTTGTATGCCTCAAGAGCTTTTAGGGGAGCGTTATCAATTTGTTCTATGGCCTGTTTACGATTAGCCGTCCTTACTAAATAAACCATAACGGTTTTACGTTCGCGGCTCGCCAGGTCGATGGTCAATTTTAGGGTTGTGTGCAGCGGCCCCCGGCCCTTTATGATGCATTCATCAACGGATTTAGCCTCTGGATGCTTTTGCCATTCTTTCCACACCGCGGTATCTCCGGTAGCTAAGCGCCCCGTTACATACAAATCGGAAATCAATGTAAACACATCCCCATAAGCCCAGATTTTATTAACAAATCCCTGTATATCGCTATCGTATTTTCCATTCAGCCCATTGCTTCCCCACCATTTATCCTGCCACAACCCGTAAATATTGGACGCCAGAATTTGCAGTGTTTTTGGATTTTCGGAAAGATTCTCCAATTCGACACGACAAACCAGTAAATTTTCATCGGCTAGGATATAATTGAAGGCAAGGTCAACATCCTCAGCTTTCATGTCGTAACGCATCATATTTTTGCTGTGATAGGAGGAATAAAGGTCGATACCATATTCCAAAAAATCATCCCGGTCTAGAAGCACAACCTTATCGATAATGACACCCATCTGTAAGGCGGATAAATAGTTGACATGATCACCGGCAGCTGCACCATAAGGAAAATCCAGTGGCCGTTTCCAGAATGCCATGCCCAACGGGGGCACCGAGCGAATGACTCCACTACGATTAAACACCATGGAATGATAGGGATTATCCAGATACCCATGTGGCGTATAACGCTCCTGTGGCACGCTTTCCGGTAACCGTAAAAATTGCTGCCCCGATGCTATTCTGCCTTCATCATTCGCAGATAGCATCGGCGTGAATCCGAGCAAACCTGCTCCAATGAGTACAGATAAGGTTGTAAATTGCTTAATATTCATATGTTAATGCACCAATACCATTTTGTGCGTTTCGGTATAATCAGCAGATTGTAAATGTAAAAAGTACACACCTGAGGGTAATGGCCGTCCCGTCCTATCTTTGCCATTCCATTGAATGGTGTGTCGCCCCGAATTGTAATATCCATCTGCCAAAACTTTTACCTTCTGTCCCAGTAAATTATATATAATCAGTTTTGTCGGTCCACCCTTGAGCAGTTCAAAACGTATCGTTGTAGACGGATTAAAAGGATTGGGATAATTAGGATATAAATTGTAGCGATACCGCTGCCTGGACTCTTTTTGCTGTACTGGTGTTGCTACACTGTTTATTGCTCCGGGCGTACCTCCACGGACGGTTGAAGCCTGCCAGTTTTCGACGTTATTATTATCCTTAAGCGCATTCACCAGCTCCAGCGTATACCCCTGACCATTTGGTTTCGCAGGCCAGGGTGATCGTACACCAAAATGCACGCTATCCACCAGATTACCCTGCCTGTCAAACAAACGAATCCCTTCTCCGTCACTACTAAAACCAAAATCAAAGTTACCCAAACATAATGGCACATCCGGAAAAACGCGCTGAAAAGCCTGCAAATCCCGACACAGCACAACACTACTATCAGGCGGTAAAATTGTATTTTGTGGTATTTTAAAAGGCGTATGGCTGTCATCATTATCCAATAGAGCCCACCCACTGATGTCCATGTCTGAATGGCTGGCATTGTATAATTCCAACCAGTCTTCGGTATCCATGTCACCAGCCGAATTGTAATTGATTTCATTGATGACAACCGACCCTGATGTAGAGTCCGGCGTAAACACAGCGACCATGTTTGTGGTATCGCTTATGTTTATTGTCACACTTTGCTGGCTGGTCCTTATGTCGTTTTGCCAGCCGTCAAAACGAAAACCATTGCGCGGCTGAGCAAATAGTTTTACCGGAATTTCGCGGAAATATATACCGGACCACTGTTCGGTCACATCAATATGGTGGTTAATTTCAATGGTACCCGCATTCTCAGGGCTGATATTAACCTGCAACCGACCGGTTCCCCCATCCGAAATAGCGAATTCATCCATAATATGACGGCGAACATGATTACCCCGGTTCAAGGCAAATTCGATGGCTACCTGGATAGCCTGATGCCACTCCTCCATCGTATCGATGGATGAACCCAGCCACCACGGCCCTTCAAAGGTATTTTTCCATCGTTCAATGTGCCGGGGCATTTCCGGCATAATATGACTTTTCATGGATTCGATCATAGATGTTACCCGCTGCGGATGAAAAGTTGTATTCAAATGATCGGCATAGCGATTAATAAACGCCCGGTGGTATTCTTTGTTTTGCAATAATGTAAAAAATAATAGTGTAGTACCGTTACTCTGCCGTCTTATTTCATCAAACATATTGGATATGGCCGACAGATGCCCGCCATGGAATCCATAATCGTTGTCGAACAGTAACCATTTAAAACGTCCGTTTACGGTACGCGGTCGCCAGCACTTAACATTATTCCAGGGCCAGTCGGAATTGGCATAAAACATGACACTGATTGCATAATCCATAAAATTATGCACATCCATCAGCGTTTTTACATAATCATAATTTTTCTGCAAAGACATATCATTATGACTCACAAAATCCAACAAATGGCGATAGGCCAGCAGATCGCCTTTAATAAGCATGGAATCCCGTTCGATAAAATCAATATTATCCGCATCAACGCCGTGGTGATTGGCAAGGTAATGCTCATTCATTTTTTCGCGCATATTATGAATGCCCCAGAACGCACCGTTCAAAAAGACCAACACCGGGCGGTAGCCCATATAATCCAGATTCGTGTTATTAACCAATCTGGACATCAATCCATCGCGAAAAAAAGTGTCACCCCAATCCTGACCCGAATTGCGTAATACAATATTTTTATATGCACCAAGCGAACGATTTGGAAACAGCGGATAATACATCCGATCCTGGCCGTAACGTCCCCGGGCATAGATGGCCAGTGATTTCTGCGGATATAAACGGCTCCACGACCCGAAAATCTGAACGCCCGCATCCATTCCAAAGGCCCGGAAACCATCCTTCTCAAAAAATTCAATATGAACCGGTCGTTCCCAATCTTCCCAAAAATTGGAACCCCAATAGGGATAGCTTAACGTGTCGGCATGGGGACCATAAACGTAGATGCCGGTTTCCCAATCAAAAAAATGGTCAGGCTCGGTCACTAAAGACACAACCGGTAGTGCAAAATCGGTATTCATAAAAAAGGTGTGGGTTATCGTCGGTCCCGGTAACATACCGTCGATGAATACACGGGCCCGCAAAACCGTTGTGGTGTCTATATACAGCGGCTCAACGTAAAGTGATGATTCTGAATCCGGTTTGGTGCCATCGGTTGTATAGCGGATTTGACCTGTTACTCCGTCAGCCGATAGTGTTATCGTAATGGGTTGTCCGAAATAACCGCCTCTTTGTGAAAAAAGCACCTGGGGAGCAAATTGTTGATATCCCTCGGTTACGTTCGCTCCACCGGGTGTGGCTGTTTGAAAATAATACCAGTTATCCGTTCCGTCCGGTTTCCTGCCGTAAGCGATGTCTGCATTGATCGGTCCATAACGGACGCTATCCACTATGTTTTCCGATGTATCACATATTAACAAGTATTCGCCTTCCGCATCCAGTCTGAAATTTGCATGCAACTCCACCTCACTGGGGAAATCCAAATAATCCGAACCGCCCCTAGGCTCGGCTGGAATTTGATCCATTTCCAGTGTTAAAAACGGTATTAGTGTCATATCAGATGAATAACGGTCCACATTGTGGCCCTGGATAGCTAAAACATTGGTGCCCGGCCGTAAATATTTGATAAAATCCGTAATAATAAATTCTTCAGGATCCCGGCCACGATACATTAAGGCCTCATGACTCTCATTGGCCGGTGTATCATAGGTGGGTGGTTTTCCACTGACATTTCGGCGGATAATTTCATTTCCATTTAAGTAAGCCACAAAACCATCGTCGTAATCCATATGCAGGTATACAGCTTTTATGGTTGAAGTATCCTGCAATGTGAACGTACCACGAACAAATACGGATAACGGACCCTGATCAAATGAGCCCTTTGGCCCGATATTGGTAGAATCATCATCATCACCATATCCGAATCCGCTTGGCCCGCTGGCCCAGTTCCGGTCATCAAAACCCGTTTGATACCAATCCGGTGACGGACCCAGGGTATCGCCGACAAAATAATGCCATTCATCCCCCCAATCGATGACGGTTTCATAATGACGAGCCGGTATCTGAGAACTCTTTTGCGATGCAAAGACCACGATAAAACTATCCGGCTGTAATAGCAGAGGCGGGAACTGCCATTTCATCTTTTCCTGTGGATCATCACTGAGATAATAATCCGACATGTCTATGGCATGCGTGTCCGCGTTAAAAATCTCCAGCCAATCATTAAATGCTTTATCTTTGTCCTGCAAAACCGTTGTATTGGCCGGCATGAGTTCATTTATACTTAAATTTTGCGCATGTGTATAGCAAAAAATAAGCATTAAAACGAGCATTATTCTATGAATCCATACCATAACTTCTTCCAAGGAGCACCAAGTGTCCTGATCCGCTTGTATCATTTTTTTACAGTTGTACATGGGATAATTTTTGTCTCTTAATGAATTGTTGTGTTAACGTTAACATAACTAAATCTATGTTTGATTTCAAAACAAAATAATATATTACCACCTAAAGGATTCCTTACCTAAATACACAGAAAAACGGCTTACCTATCAACGTATCACCGGAAAGTTGGCAATTCTTAACTTAGTGCAGCCATAAGGCACCAGTATAATTTTTTCATCCGCGGTCTCATATTCTTTGGGACGCCAGTAAGGACTGTAAGGAACCGGTCCGGCAATACCCCCATACATTTGCCATTCCGGAAGTTTTTTGGCATTGGTAATTAATTTTACCGGCGCATTGTCTAGAGTCCATGGCAGTTTTTCTATCTTCCGGAATTCAATTTTAAATCCCGATTCAGGATTTTTCATATTGGGCCGCAGTAGCCCGTAATTCCAGTCATCTTCGGGATAGACTTCGTTGTCGGTATACGGTTCTTCACCGGCAATCTTTTTCCATCGCTCATCCAGCCCCAGGGCAAATACCAGCGGACCGCGTTCCACCGAAGCGGAACGTTCATGCCAGTGCTTAAAATGGGTAGCCATGGGTAAATGAAGCTCAATCACATCCCCCGGCTGCCATGTTCGCACAAGTTTGAAGATACTTCCCGCTGCCGGCTTTTCAAAAACCTCACCGTTGACAAGAACCACAGCGCTATCACACCACTGCGGAATACGCAGATGAAAAGGAAATTGCACGGTCTCACCTTTTTCATACGTAAAATGCACGCGATCTTTAAAGGGATAATCGGTCTCTTCTCTGAAGGAAACCTGCACCCCATCACCGACCATAGCGTTGACCCGGCTGGGCGCATAAACCATCGCCGCCAAACCGTTATCGCGAGTGGCCATCCACAGATGATTAACCAGTTTAGGCCAACCCTGATGGTAGTTGGCCGTACAGCACCCGTAACCGGTTTCAAATCCGAACAGATTTTCGGTCTCGCCATGTTTAGTACTGAAATTATGCCATTCCCGATTACAGACTACCTGATTGGCCAGCTGATAATATTGGCGCCCGGTATGGTCACGTTCCAGACAAGCCGGTAAAGCATTAAAAGCAACACGCTCCAGAAGATCACCGTAAAGGGGATCTCCGGAAATTTGCAAAACGGTCTCCAGGCTGAACATATATTCGACCACCGTACAGGTTTCAGTACCCTTAGTCGGCTCCGTTCCGGCCAGTAATTCATCGGCAGCCCATAAGCCATAAACCTGGCCATGATAATGCATCAATTCGTCGAGGCCTCTGCGCACCGCCTGCAAATAACGATCATCTTTGGAAAACTGGTACCATACCGCCGGTTGTTTTATTCCCATACCGGTGTTTACCCCGTGCCAGCTCCACTGATGCATATTAGTGCTCTCAAAGCGCCCGGTCCAGTCCAGAGTTTGATCAAAAATGATCTCACCTAAATCCAGCAACCACGTTTTGCCGGTTCGGTTATACAACCAGTAAATACTGGCCAGATTTTCACCGCCCCGGCTTTTGGCCCAGTGCGTCCAGTGATCGAGTGGTTTTTCTTGGATATTATTCATTTGATAACGAAAATACCGGCTCATCAAATCAATAACCCGTTCATCCCCGGTGGCCTGATAATAATTTTGCAGGACTTTCAGCATAACCATGTGCGGCCACCAGTCCTTCTTGGCCCTTTCCTGCCAAGCCCATCTCCGCTGCCGCGGGCTATCACCAAACTGCTTGGTCGTATCCGGTAACGGGCCGAAATACCCATTGTCTGTCTGACTTTGCAGGGTCCATTCAATCCATTTTTGTGCCTTATCTATGAGTTCCTGATCATCCAGAATATAGGCCAGGGGTATCAGTCCATCCAGCCAGTAGGGACCGCGCTCCCACGCATCGCCTTCACCGCCCAGCCAGCCGTTGGTCGGTCCCACATCCACCCATAATTCGTCGAGATTTCCGGTCATGCCTTCCGCCGCCAGTTCCAATTGATGACGAATCCAGCCCCGGGGTTCGATACTGCCAATGGGCAACGATATGTATGGATTATCGGTCAGCGGTTGCCGATTAGAAACATAATTTACGTTTTTGGCAATCAGGACCTGTGAATTTAAGATCAGAATAATTATCAGAAAATATATTAGTCGACTAATTCTCTTCCGCACCATTATAATCCTTTCCTTAAAAAAATCTCCAAATTTTATTTGGTAAATGATACTTACTTCGTTTTATAAACATCCATTAATACCCGGGCCATGATAGAATCCCATATATAATTAGACGGACATTCCTGAACCGTATAATCCGGGCTGTATGATTCCCAAAAACGATGATTGCGCTGCAATTGTGTTGTCACTGCCAGCATCATTTTATCCGCCAGTTGTTCGGCCTCTTTATCAAAATCGTAGTGTTGTAAACCGTCGAGCAGCATATAATCCCACAACAGCCAGATAGGTCCGTTCCACCGACAACAGCCATCTACAAATGGAGTGTAATGGGGGTCGTTGGCGGCCAGAGTAGGGACGCCGTAACGACGCCAGAAGGACTCCTTATTTTTCATTTCGTCAACCAAAGCTTTTGCCCTGTCCCGGTCGGGTATCCGTGCCCATAATGTCAGTAATCCGATAATTTCCTTGCGCTTAAGGCTGCGCCCTTCGAAGTCAAAATTGTTATCCCGCATATCCACATGATAGTAAAACCGGTCTTCCTTATCCCACATATATTGATTTATTAAATCGCGGGTGCGGTTATATTTTTCCGTCCATTCCTGTACGCCTGCAGAAATATCCAGTTCTGCAGCCATTTTTTTCAAATAATACATTTCATTGGCCACCTGTGTGGTCAGATCCAGCGCATCCAGTTCTCCGGAGATGTCGCGGCCCTCATCGGCACCTTCTGAAAACAATTGAAATACCACATTCCAACCATCGCGCACATTCTCAATAATGCCATAAGGTCCCCATTCAAACATGCCATCGC
Source organism: Caldithrix sp. (assembly GCA_014730185.1). Classification (GTDB taxonomy): domain Bacteria; phylum Calditrichota; class Calditrichia; order Calditrichales; family Calditrichaceae; genus WJIP01. The sequence continues at coordinate 18,481 of WJIP01000240.1, forward strand.
CGTCTTCATCCCGTTCCTGTTGCAGATAATGTACAAATTGACTGCCCGCCTCGTAAGCATCTTTTAAAAAAGAACGATCCTGACTCACCTGATATATCTCCCAGTTGGTCCAGCTAAAGAAGGGAGCGGAGGTTGTGGCCTTACCTTCGTGGGGATAAACCTGAGGTCCGCGGGGTCCGTGCCGATACCCAATTAAGCCATCGGGATATTGTTGTTCCATGTAAATGCGCTGTGACTCCTGTGCAGAGCGAGCATCAAGGTAAGCATAGGAAAGCATGGACAGTGATTCATGCATTACCTGATGGCCGTGTCCCCATCCCCAGATCGGATTACGCGAAAAGACATAATAGTTATACTGAGTTTTATTGCGGGGAGGTAACATGCACTGACGCACCAGATTGAAGGCCCCAAGATAAACCATTTTTTGTCCGGGCTCGTCAAACTGAATACGGGGTATGGATTGAAAAAGCCGCACATTGGCATCAATAAAAGGTTGCAATTCAATCTGAAGTGCCTGTTTGACATCTTTAACCATATCCTGCTCAGGGTTACGCGCATCCTGCGCTCCCCTTACAAAACGTACGTTTGCGGTTTGACCAGGCTTCAACGTATAGTTTTTCTGTAAAGCCAAGATTTCCGCCGTTCCGGATTGTTTTTCGTTCAGCTCTGTCACATAGGCGTGTACTTTGCTGAACCGCTTGGCGGCAAAATAAAAATCATGGATGGAGCACCCTTTGTACAGACCGTAGCTTTCCGGTGCCTGATCACAAACTAACACATTACGAAAATCGGTGGGATATCCGCGATCTTTGTATAAATTACTGTGCAGGCGAATGGTCGATTCAAAATGCTTAAACACCAGGCCGTGTAAATTTTGATCATAGCGCACCGCTTGAAGTGAATCTTCAGGCAGGTGCAGCAGCGGATACAGAAAAAAGTCGTACGTTTCTTCACTTTGATTTGTAATGGTCATATCGATAATTGCCGCGCCGGAGCTGTACACAAAGAATGTTTCCTGCACATGTAAACCCGGCATCGGCTGGTATTCCATGATGGCCATGTCCGGAAAAGAGGCAATAACCTTTGGCTGACGGGCAAAATTTTTCTTCTTGCTGATGACCATGTTGTTGATTTTCCAGACCACCGCCAGTTCTCCGGCATATTGGCTGGAATACGTGATCGGTTTATGCGGTGAAAAATAATCCATAAAGTAGGCTTTATCCGCAAAGAATCGGGACCGATCCATAGCCGCCGCATAGGTAGTGAACAAGGGATCAACACCTTGGGCATTTATGATGAGATAGTCGTCGTTCACATTAACTTCCGCCCGGTGCACCACTGGCGACAACACCATAAGAGCAATCAATAGGGAACATATTTTCTGGGACATTTTGGCTTCCACCTCATTACAATTTTTTATTAGTATATGATTTATTTTCGAGCGGTAATTGTCAGGTTTTCATTTCGATCAATCAGCCGGGCATAGAATGCATATCCGCCGAAATTATTTTCCAGTTTCAGCAATAACCGGTTCCAGCCCTTTTTCAATGGTAATTCGACCCGATCCTGATCTGGTGCGGCAATGCGCACATCGAGAAAACGATACAATTCTTGTCCATTCAAAAAGACTTTAGAACCGTCATCACTGCCGATAAATAACGGTACGGTCTGTTCTTCAGGTGAATAGATGTAGGTCTGCGCATAACTAATCACAAACTCGTACGGATCGACTTTATCCCATAAACTCACATAGCCGTTCTCAGGAGTATCAATGGTTTGCCATGAAACCTCCTGACCGTCAACGCCTTCATAAACCGCATTTTGCTTATCTTCTTTTTGCGGAGGGTAAACCGTGTCCAGTCCGTATCGCAACAGGTCGGATTCCCGCGGATTGGGAAACGGTCCGATGAAACGCCATTGTCCGATCCAGTTGCGTACCGGTTCCAGTTTAAAGCCGTCAATACCCACATGAAAATTTGTGGCATTGCTGGCCTTCGATGGCACAACAAAACGAAAAGGCAATGTGCCATCCTGCGTTTCGAGATTCTGCAAAGACACCTTACCATCCGGAAAGATGGTCTCATTATAGCTATTAAAAGAAGCGACCTTACGTTGGTCATAATAAACATCGATTTTGCCGTATTGCGGTCCGCGGGTCAAATAAATATCTACATTGTATGCCTTTTCTTCCAGGTCGTTGATCGTCATTCGGAACGATTGATTCGGCTCAGTGGTTTTTACCAGCATCTGCTTATGTCCGCTCCATTCCGGTCCGTGTGCGGACATATCTTCGACAGTGTGGTCAACCGAACCTTTAACCTGAAGGCTTTCGGCTTCCACCAATCCATTGGGCACAATGACCCTTAACGGTATGCGCAGTCCAGATTCAGGAATGGGATCGAATGGTTTATGCGGTTCTTTCTGATACCAGTAAGCCGTACTGCTGAAATCGGCAACGGACTCATTGCCGTGGCCATGTTCAATGGTAAACTTGATGGATTCGTCAAACGGAATCGGATCGGGAATATGATGGCGATAGGCGGCAATGCGTGCTTTTTCTGTATCTTTGATAATTACTCCATGATAAGGGGCTTGATATGCTCCATTTTTGAAATACCAGCCGCTGGTGAAATAATCTTCGGTGCCGGTGCCATAAATGGACGGAAAAGATTCACCGTCCACGTAAACCATCTCGTCACCTTCCAGATACCACAAACTTTTTGTGTATCCCTGCATACTCATATTCAGTCCTAAAAAGTGTCCCTCACCTTCCGCTTCAAGAACAGTATAGTTTTCATGATTATCGGTGCGGATGTCACGGCGCCATTGGGCGTGAAAGTAAGCCACATCTTCATCCAGATCCTGTTCCAGTTGTTGATAGTTGATATGATAATAGAAGGCAAAAATTTCCTGACCGGTCTGATTGACAATTTCTATGCGGGCATTTTTATTGAAAGGCATGGGAAAATAGCAAAAATACCCGCCGCTGCTCATTCCCAAATATTGGGAAAAGTAATGGGTATACTCAAATCCGGTACCGAAAAAATCACCAACCGGTACTTCCACCGAGGGATTTTCTTCAC
>WJIP01000021.1 GCA_014730185.1 Caldithrix sp.
GCATATTTAACAAGTATTATAAGGAGGAATTAATGACTTATATTATTACAGAACCATGCCACGGTGTTTGTGATACAGCCTGCGTCGATGTATGTCCGGTAGATTGTATTTATCCCGCCGAGGGTCATACTTTCGAGACTGAGGAGGGAAAAGAGAAAATGCGGGAAGCCAACGAAATCCTCTACATCCACCCCGAAGAATGCATCGATTGTGGGGCTTGTGAGCCCGAATGCCCGGTGGATGCTATCTATCCTGAGGAAGAAGTTCCGGAGGATCAGGAAAAATACATCGGAATAAATTACCGGCGTTTCGGTATGGAGCCCCCTGAAGAATAAGACATGGTTAAGCGAAGGGGATGAATCCGGGTGGTTCAGATCCTTCGCTACCCTTACCCATTTCCCGCCTGAATAATATCATTTTTATTAAGCCTTTAACTTTCATAATTTTACCTGTATAAAATATTAAAGCGAAAGATTTTTTACTTTTAATTGTATATATGAGTAAGCAAGCTAAAAAGCGGCAAACCTGGCAGGCAATTCACCAGTACGAAGGCATTGTATTTGGATATTTGAAAAATGCTGTCGGTGATAGTCAAACGGCACGGGATTTATTCCAGGATGTTTATCTCGCCGCTTTAGAGCATCTGGATGATTTGGATACCACTCGGTCTTTGAAAGAATGGTTAATTACAGTTGCCCGTAATAAAACGATCAACTTCTACAAACGACATCGAAGAAACACGTACCAGGAGTTGAGAGAAGATATTTTGGCAACAGAATCAGAACCAGCCGATTTCTCCGAAGTGGTTGGCAATGCCATTGATGCTTTGCCCCAACAACAACGCAATGCATTTATTCTGAGAAGTGTAGATGGTTGGAGCTATCGTGAATTAGCCGATCATCTTAACCTATCTGTATCTGCACTTACCTCTCTGTTGAAAAGGGCGCGCGAGAATTTTATCAAACAGTATCTTATCTATAATTTACCGTTTTCCCTGCGAGCAAATGCAGAGTCTCTTCAACTCTCGGATCTTATTCGGTTTGTTGATCCGTTTGAACCTGCGGATATCCTGCTGGAGCGTGTTGAGCAGAAAAGTCAACGATATTTTAATCAAATCGCGGAAAATTGGGCCGGTATTCGCGATGGATTTATCAACAACCGTAAATTGCGGAATATTTTAAAACAAATGCCCGATTTTAAACATGAACTTGCGGTTGATATCGGTTCGGGAACGGGTTTTATTGCCCTACATCTGGCATTGCAAAATAAACGGGTGGTTGGCATGGATATGAACCGCAAAATGATCAAATATCTGAAAACTACACGTCAAGGTTTAAAACTTGCTGAGTTCTACTTATTAAGGGCCGATGCCCGCAGATTGCCGTTTAAAAACCGGATTGCGCATAAAATTTTCCTCAACCTTGTTTTACACCATATCCCCAATCCGCCGTTACTCATCCGCAGAGCCAATGACATATTGCATCATGATGGATATTTGGTAATCGTTGATTTTATGCATCACAAAAACAAACAAATGGCCGACCAGATGCATGACTTATGGATGGGATTTAACCCGGATTCCATTAGCAAATGGGCGGATGATGCCGGGTTACATTTGTTCTATGAAGATAAGTGGGCTTCGACAAAGGACCTGGAACTGTTTTGCCAAATCTTTAAGAAAGCAGACGTGTGAAACCATCTATGTATAACGATAACGGCATGGGTTGTATTTGAATACTATACCATATCATTCCAATAATTTTTGGTCACAGCGATATACTGGAATATTCATTATCCGTTAAAATTTTCTGCTGGAAATGGTTTCGATGAGGAAGAGCCCTCGTTAGGTCGATACAATTAGAACAGCTAAAAGAGTGGACATGGTATTGAGTTGCAGCAGCATATACTCGTTTTTTTAGAATTCATTTTTTATTAAAAAGACATAATAAGAACAGGAGGAAAAATGGTTAAACATCATATTAAAAACATTAATTTAGCGGATCAGGGGAAGAAACGCATTGAATGGGCGGATAATGATATGCCGGTTCTGCAAGCGGTTCGCGAACGTTTCGAGAAAGATAAACCGCTTAATGGCAAAAAGATGTCCGCATGCCTGCATGTTACCGCCGAAACAGCCAATCTTGCCCGCACACTGAAAGCCGGCGGGGCCGATTTGGTATTGGTAGCTTCTAATCCGTTAAGCACACAAGACGATGTTGCCGCATCACTGGTGCGGGATTATGATATTTCAGTTTTTGCCGTGCGCGGTGAGGATAATAATACGTATTACGACCACATAAGAACGGCTATTGAACATGGGCCGGTTATCACAATGGATGATGGGGCCGATTTGGTCTCTACCCTTCACGCCGACTATCCTGAGATTGCAAAAAATGTGATAGGATCTATGGAAGAGACAACCACGGGCATTATTCGTCTTAGAGCCATGCATAAGGACGGTGCGTTAAAAATTCCGGTTTTTGCCGTCAATGATGCCGAGACCAAATATTTGTTCGATAATCGGTATGGCACCGGACAATCAACGGTAGATGGCATTATCCGGGCTACCGATTTTCTGGTGGCGGGCAAAAAAGTGGTTGTCGCCGGGTATGGTTGGTGCGGTAAAGGCTTTGCTATGAGAATGAAAGGTATGGGAGCTAATGTCATTGTAACGGAGGTGCATCCCATCAAGGCGCTTGAAGCCGCTATGGATGGCTTCTGGGTAATGAATATGGAAGAAGCGGCCCCTGTTGGAGATTTATTTGTGACCATCACAGGTGATATTCATGTTATTCGGCAGGAGCACTTTGGTCGAATGAAAGACGGAGCGATTGTGGCGAACAGCGGTCATTTTAATGTTGAGATTAATATTGACCAACTGGAAGAGATGGCAGTCAGAAAGCGGGAACAAATCCGTGATAATGTGGACGAATATCAACTGCAGGATGGAAGACGTATCTTTTTATTGGCTAATGGTCGACTTATAAACCTGGCTGCAGCGGAAGGACATCCGGCTTCGGTTATGGATATGAGCTTTGCTACACAGGCCTTGACTACGGAATATATGGTATCCCATCAATTATCAGTAGCCGTTCATGAAGTTCCCGAAGAAATTGAAGAATGGATTGCCAAAGCAAAATTAGAATCTATGGGTATTACCATCGATGAATTGACCGAAGAACAGAAGCAATATCTGGCATCCTGGGAAATGGGCACCTGATATCGACATTAAACTCGATAAAAATTGAAAAGCCGGAATATTCACTACGATTTCGGCTTTTTTTATATCTTTCAATAATCGAAAAGATTTATGGCTGGGATTTTTGAATTATTCGGGCTGAATAAAACAAGATGTGACCTGAAACACGATAAAAATGTTTGATTGAACCAATATTTCAGCAATTATATATGAAATTAATTTAAAAAGATTTTTTCAGGAGGTTTTATGCCGAGGATACTATATTTTTTATTTTTTGCTTTATTAATTACCACTTTTCATACAAAATCACTTCAGGCGCAGTATCCCGATGATCCCTTTCAGTTTCCGGATACATTGGGACGATGGGTAACACCCGGTGTTTTGTGGGGTGATTTTAACGAAGACGGTTATGATGATATTTATTTTTCTCATGGTGCCCAGGGAGCTTCTGCATTGCAGTGGCAAAATGAACTGTATGAAAACAATGGCGATGGCACATTTACGAAAATCACTGAAGCGGGAACAATTGTTACGGATGAAGAAACCTCGGGCGGAGGTGCTTGGGGCGATTACGATAATGACGGTGATTTAGATATGCTAATAGCTCAGCCTTTTACATATGGTAGCTTTCCTACAAATCATTCTCAAGTTAACTTGTACGCCAATAACAATGGTGACGGAACTTTTTCGGATGCTTCAGCAGGCGATTTAGTAGCTGATGAAACATCCAGAAGTAAAGCGGTGGCCGTATGGGCGGATTATAATAATGACGGCTGGTTAGATGCATTCGTATCCAATGCCACATTTTTTGGTACAAAATCGCAACATGCCCTTTATGTTAACAATCAGGATGGAACCTTCACCGAAGAGAGTAATAATTTAACAGCGGGAGAATCAGTCCGCGGAGGAGTAAGTTGGCTTGATTTTGATAGAGACGGTGATATGGATATTGCTATTGCATCAGGTTCTGTAGGACAATCGACCGTACTCTGGATTGATGAAGGCGATGATTATTATGGGGATACGCTCATAGCTGGTGACCAATCGGGTAATGGTAAAGATACCCAGGGCTTAAGCTGGGGGGATTATGATAATGATGGTGATTTTGATTTGTTCTTATCAAACTATGGTGATAACACTGACGAGCCAGAAACTAACATACTTTTTCGTTTTGACAGCCTGGATGCCAATGGACATCCTGTATTTACCAAAGATTCCTTAGCCGGCGATATCGTCACCGATGAAGATTTGTCCATGGGTAGCGCTTGGGGTGATTACGATAATGACGGTGATCTGGATATTTTTGTAGGAAGTGATGGTGCGTACAGTGCCGGAAATAGTAGTCGTTTATATGAAAATAATGGAGATGGAACTTTTTCCAAGAAAACCAATACTATCGCAGCAGATAGTGCTACCTTTGCCCGCGGATTGGCTTGGTCTGATTATGACAATGATGGTGATTTAGACCTTCTCGTTGGTCGTGATGGCAAAAACAGACTGTTTACCAATAACGGTAATTCCAATAATTGGCTGGAAATTGATTTAGTAGGTGTCAATGCTAATATCTCAGCTATCGGGGCGATAGTGAGGGTTAAAGCAACCATTGATGGTCAGGAAGTCTGGCAAATGCGTGATGTGAACGCCCAAACCGGTTATGGCAGTCATAACAGTTTGCGTTTACATTTTGGTTTGGGCGATGCCACTGTTGTGGACTCGCTTATTATTGATTGGCCGGGATCAGGGCAACAAAATATTTATGAAGATGTGGGCGTTAATTCAATTGTTTCATTCACAGAAAACGAACCCAGCGCAATAAGTGATCAGGATTTAAAAGCACCGAGTTCATTCCGTTTGTTTCAGAATTATCCCAATCCCTTTAATCCAAACACGACTATCCGTTATGCTTTACTTCAGGCCACAAATGTTAATATTAGCATTTATAATACTTTAGGACAGAAAATTCAAACATTGGTGAATCGTAAACAAAATGCAGGTGTTCATCAAGTGAAATTTAATGGTGAACACTTGGCCAGCGGAGTCTATTATTATCGGATTGATGCCGGTTCATTCTCAGACATACGAAAAATGGTTATCCTTAAATAAAAATCTGCAATCGTCTGAACAAATCAACCTCATCCGGGCGTATCGGATGAGGTTTTTTTTATCCAATGCTGTGATAGTAACCGATGCCCGTGAACCGGGCCTTTAAATATTAAAAGGCACGCCTTCTATAAAACTTCAATTGGTTTGCAAATAAAATTAAAAAAACTTACATTGCTCAATTAGTAAAGATCGTTTGAATACCAATGCCGGGTGGTCAATGTGTTTTTAGGTAAAGTAATCGGGACGGTTTGGTCGACCAAGAAAACCGATAATTTAAAAAACCTGCGCTTTTTAATCATCAATCCTATCAATTTAAACAGTGATCCTCTAACGGACGTGGTGGTCGTGGCAGATGTGTTGGGTGCCGGTGAAGGCGAAACAGTAATTTGTGCATATGGTCACGCAGCACGAAGGGCAATAGATCCTGAAAATCCTTCATCATTAAGTATTGAAGCGGCTGTAGTAGGTATTGTTGATCGTATGGATGTAAATAAAAAACTTATGGAGCACTCGGATACAAAAGATAAAAATATATCGCCAGGGAAATCGAATAAAACTAAACGACGAGCAAAATAAGCAATGTATTAATTATCATCTAAGTAAAGATTATGAGTGAACTGAGTGAACAAGAAATACGGCGTATAGCTGAGCAGGCAATAGAACAACTGGGCGAAGATGCCTCCCCGCAAGCGGTTGAAAAAGTGGTTAAAGAAACCGTTCATCGCATCGAACGGCAAGCGAATGATCCAAATATTAAGAGGGAAACCGAGACGAAAAATGTTGCCCATACTAAAAAGCAAAGCAACAATCGAATTATTGTCACCGCCTTTGGAAAAAATCAAAAAGGTATTCTGGCCGGTCTGACTGGAACACTGGCCAAACATTCTTGCGATATCATAGATCTCTCCCAGAAAATTTTGCAGGAATTCTTCACCATTATGCTTTTAGTGGATATCGCACAGTGTACAATCGATTTTGAAGAACTGAAGGATTCGTTAATTGAAGCTGGTAAAAAATTCGATCTGAAGGTTGTCATTCAACACGAAGAGATTTTTAATATTATGCACAGGGTTTAAGCATGCCGATTGCCTTGGAAGAAATTCTCGAAACCATCCGCATGACCGAGGTCGAACATTTTGATATACGAACGGTTACCATGGGTATCAATCTGAGAGACTGCAGCAGTGATGATTTATCCCGGCTGAAAAGAAATATTTATGATAAGGTGATGCGCATGGCGGCTGAGCATGTGGCTTCCGCCAGAAAAATTGAGTCCGAATATGGAATGTCCATTGCCAATAAGCGTATTTCAGTTACTCCATTGTCAATCGTGGCGGATGGTTACCATACAGACGATTTTATTGACATTGCCACGGTTTTGGATCAAGCTGCGGATGAATTGGGCGTTGATTTTCTTGGGGGATTTTCCGCTTTGGTTCAAAAAGGATATTCCCTGGGTGAGTATAATTTAATTCAAGCCATTCCCGAGACTCTTGCATCTACCAAACATATATGTTCCTCGGTGAACGTGGCTACAACCCTAGCGGGCATTAATATGGATGCAGTAAGGCTGATGGGGCATGTGATTAAAAAAACTGCCGAGCGAACTGCAGATAAAGATGCTATCGGTTGCGCCAAATTGGTGGTATTTGCTAATGTGCCGGAGGACAATCCATTTATTGCCGGTGCTTTTCATGGTGTTTCTGAGCCGGATGTGGTGATTAATGTGGGCATAAGCGGACCGGGCGTGGTCCTTCGAGCTGTTCAGGAATCTCCGGATGACTTGGATATGGCTAACCTTAGTGACCGAATCCGGCGTATGGCATTTAAAATTACGAGGGCTGGCGAATTTATCGGAAAAAAGGTGGCACAAATGCAGAACTTGCCCTTTGGCATTGTAGATATTTCGCTGGCACCAACGCCCATTCCCGGGGATAGTGTGGCCGATATACTAAAAGCCATCGGTTTAGAAGATGTAGGCGCTGCAGGTACTACAGCAGCTTTGGCCTTATTAAACGATGCGGTTAAACGCGGGGGAATGATGGCTTCTTCTCATGTGGGCGGTATGAGCGGCGCTTTTATTCCTGTATCTGAAGACGCAGGAATGATCGAGGCGGCGGAAAGAGGACATATTTCCATTGAAAAGTTGGAAGCAATGACAAGCGTATGCAGTGTGGGACTGGATATGATTGCCGTGCCCGGAAAAACCAAAGCGACTACACTGGCGGGCATCATAGCCGATGAATGCGCCATAGGCATTTCCAACAATAAAACTACTGCCGTGCGTATTATACCCGTTCCGGGTAAGGATGTGGGTAACACTGTGGATTATGGTGGCCTATTGGGTTCAGCTCCTATTATGTCTGTATCTCAGTTGGATAATAGTTTATTTATAAATCGCGGGGGGCGTTTTCCGGCTCCGGCCCGCGGTATTAGAAATTAATCAGGATTCTAATATAATCGTATGGGATTTCCCTTAGATCACTCCATTTCAGTAGCCATTGCCCAAACGGGTTCGGTTTTAGCAGACCTGAATAAAAACCTTGAAAATCATTATGCTCTCATTGAGCAAGCCATAGAGCAGAAAAATGATATCATTATTTTTCCGGAGTTATCCTTAACAGGTTATTCCCTGAAAGATGCAGTCTATGATGTGGCTATAACGACCAAAGATAAAAAATTGGATCAGCTTAAAAAATTTAGCCAACATATCAATATAATCTTTGGTATGGTGGAATTGAGTGACCGCTTTGAAATTTTCAACAGCTTGCTTTTTTTGGAAGACGGGCATTTACTCAGTAAACATCGTAAAGTGTATTTACCAACTTACGGGCTGTTTGAGGAAAAACGTTATTTTAGTGCGGGTAACCGTCTCAAAGCGTTTGACAGCAAATGGGGACGGATTGGTTTGCTCATTTGTGAAGATATGTGGCATCCAACTTCAGGGATCATCCTGGCTCAGGATGGTGCAACCATTATTTTTGTAGCTTCAGCAGGTGTGGCCAGGGGAATGGACGGACAAAAAAAGCCGGGTAATGTTACAACCTGGGAAGTATTAAACAGAGCCTTGGGTATTTCAACCACCTCCTATATCGTATTCGCTAACCGTGTGGGAGTTGAAGATGGATTGATGTTCTGGGGCGGATCGGAAGTAATTGATCCCCATGGACATGAAATGAACAAAGCACCGCTTTTTACTGAGACCCTCCTGGAAACAAAACTTGACTTGTTAAAGCTCAAACATGCCCGCATAAATACAAGGTTACTGAGTGATGAAAAACTGGACGTCCTCGTTGATGAGTTTAACCGAATTAAAAAGACCACCCGTGAATATTAACATTATGGTGGCTTTAAATAAGTTTTTCAATACCGGTGATCATATCAGGATATCCCATAATAGGATAGAATTATGCCATGTAAAATAAGCGCTTGCACATTTCCCTGGCTTAACCTAAATTATATTATTGTGCATATTTAATCTCAAATTTAATTAGGATGATCGCTAAATTAAATTAGGAGGTCTAATGGATTTAAAGCAGATTCGTCAACTCATTAAGATGGTTGATGATTCAAAAATCGACGCCCTGGAAATTGAAGAAGAAAGCTATAAAATAAAGATAACAAAAAATAGAGATGATAGTAAATCCAATAACAAACCTGTCGTCATGGAGTATCCTATCTATTCGGCCCAGGGACAAATACCCCAGCAGATTCAACATCAACCGCCGGCCGGGGGGACTCCACCTGCAGAAACGAAAGCCACTCCCACAGCCAAGGAGACCGATCAGGATAGTTCAGAAAATTTGTATGAAGTGCGTTCACCAATGGTTGGCACTTTTTACCGAGCTCCCGCTCCGGATGCCGATCCCTATGTGGAAGTGGGTGACAGCATTGCCGTCGGGCAAACCCTTTGCATTGTAGAAGCCATGAAACTGATGAACGAAATCGAATCGGAAGTGGGTGGTAAGATTCGTAAAGTATTGGTTGAAAATGCCCAACCTGTTGAATATAATCAGGTGTTATTTCTTGTCGAGAAAACGTAATTAACCTGATGATTCGGTTGCGGGGCATAGATAGTATGCCATTAAAACGATTTTATGAGCCTTAAACTTAAATTATTTCTCAGTTACTTCTTTTTAATCATACTGTTTAGTATTGCTCTGCTTTGGTTCATTGTTGAAATCCGTGAATTAACCACATCCTTGCGTGGTCATGTCCGCCAAGATATTCATAGTGTTATTCATGTCTCTGGTCAGTTGCAATACCTGGAGGATGTGAATTCCGCATATATTATCCTGTTCATCCCAGGCAGCTTACCTGTACGTGAAAAGATTACCAGCCTCAATAAAACGTTAGCTGAATATAGTGCAAACTGGCAAAAACTGAATCGTGCATTACATATCACTTATCACAGTCCCTGGTATGATAAATGGCTAAATCAACTCTATCATTTTGTATATGGTCTCCTTGCTGATAAACAAACATTTGGATATTCACAAGAGATCAAACAACTGGCCAATCGGGTGGATAGTCAGTGGAGAGAGACAAAAGAATCCATTGATCAAACTTTGTATTATATTCGTGGACAACGGCTTGATGATGCTGCTTATGTAAGGGATACGAAGGTTCGCACACAAATCAAACAATTGCGTAAATCACTAACCCAATTAAACAAGATTATCGGTGAACGCGGAATTAAACGTTATAATGAAATGGCCCGTATTGCCCAGAGAACGCAATGGGGTGTGATGGCTACCGAAGTAACTATCGTTCTGGTAACTTTGGTTATCGCTTTGCTGGGGGCCCATAAACTAACCCGGCCAATCCATGATTTGAAAACAGCGGTAAACCGAATGGCAATGGAAGATTATGACGTAAAACTCAAAAATAAACCTAATGACGAGATTGGTGAACTGGGAACGGCATTCGAGCAACTCAGTACACGTTTGAATGAAGCCGGTGCCTATAAGGGAGCAATGCTCTCTCAGTTCACGCATGAAATGAAAAGTCCGTTGGGCTCCATAAAACAGGCCACACGTTTATTGGAACAATCGCTTGGAGATAATATCAACAAACAACAGAGCCGCTTTTTATCCATAATCAAGGGCAATAATGAAAACTTACAGCGTCTGATTACGAATATTTTACATAGTACAACGTATGATAGCCAGAAATTAAAATTAAATTATTCCCGTACAAATCTTGTAAAGCTAATAACCGAAGTTTTGATTTATTTATCACCAACGATAAAGGAAAAGAATATAAAGGTGGACCTGCATTTTTCCAGTAAAAACGTAGAGGCAGAATTGGATGTGGATAAATGGAAAGAGGTTATCCAGAATTTAATGAATAATGCGATTAAGTTTTCGCCCGAGGCCGGGCAAATCGATATCACTTTAAAAGAGAAATTTCCTGTGATCCTGATGCGGATTAAAGACCGGGGTATTGGCATACCTCAAAAGGAAATTCCCTTTATTTTTGAAAAATTATACCGGGCTTCCAACTCCCGAAAAATTTCGGTTAAAGGTACTGGCTTGGGTTTATATATCGTTTCACAAATTGTAAGAGCACATGGCGGGCAGATAACGGTAGATAGCCAAGAAGGTGAAAGCACGACGTTTAATATCAAATTACCCCGATCTAAAAATGTAGCCGAAGAGGGAGGCTGGCTGACATGACCCATCAGGTGAAATTACTTCTCATCGATGATGAGGAAGATGCACGCTACCTCCTGGAAACGGCTTTGGAAGGATTTGGCTTTGATATTACCACGGCAGCCGATGGAATTATCGGCATGCACAAACTGGAAGAGCATGCACCGGATATTGTACTGCTCGATTTAAATATGCCCGATCCGGATGGTCATGAGGTTTGCAAACGAATTAAAGCCGATCCGCGGTTCATGAATTTACCGATCATTATTCTGACGTCTTCGGATGATTTAAACGATAAACTGGGAAGTTTTGAAGAAGGCGCCGATGAATATATTACGAAGGAAATGGATCCCAAAGAGATGGAAAAACGTATTCATGCGGTGTTAAACCGTTATCGGCGCAGTTTGGATAGTAATCCCCTTACACGCCTGCCGGGTAATAATGCCATACAACACATTCTGCAAAAACGCATCGAAGCGTCGATACCAATCGCGGTAGGGTATTGCGATTTGGATAATTTCAAGGCATATAACGACGCGTACGGATTCATGAAAGGGGATGAAATTATATTATTTACAGCGAATGTGATCCAAAAAGCAGTGAAGCATTTCGGTGGTGAGCAGGATTTTATCGGCCACATAGGCGGAGATGATTTTATATTTCTTACAAGCCCCGGTGTTGAAACAACAATCGCTGAAGCTATTATTGCAGCGATGGATAAGGGCATTAGTCAATTTTACAAGAAAACCGACCAACAGAGAGGCTATATTGTAGCAACAAACCGCCAGGGCAATAAAGAAAAATTTCCATTGATTAGTGTGTCTATTGCAATCGTAAGTAATAAAGTGAAACGAATAACAAGCATAGCACAGGTTTCCAAAATTGCCGGGGAACTTAAAAAATTGGCTAAACAAAAGACAGGTAATTCTTATGTTTATGACAAACGTCAGGATTAAAGCATCCGCTAGCCTTTTGATTAGCATTGTAAATGTATTTTTCTTAAAATGCGCTTCTATTGATCAATTACAGCCAGAAAATAGTTATGATCAAAGCCGTAAACTTATCATTAAAGCGGACTTCTGGCTCAATAACGGAAAATATGATCAGGCGAGGCAGTTATTAAAGCAATTTATAACGCATCATCCGGATGATCCACTGGTGGATGACGCTGAATATCGCATAGCGTACTTGCATGTGATTTCAGACAGCGGCAATCCGTTTCTGGATTACCGTGAAGCTGAAAAACGCTTCAAACATTTTGAAGAAAGGTACCCGGAAAGCGCATACATTCAGGCTTGTAATAACTGGCTTTACATTCTAAATTTATATCACGATGTGTTGAATGAAAATATCAAACGCATTGATGTTCAGAATGAACCATCAACCATCGGTCAATTGCGCAAACAGAACAAGGAATTGAAAGAAGAAAATAGGCGTTTACAGAAGGCGCTTTCCGATTTAGAAAAGGTATTGCAACGCTGAGAGGGAGGAAGCTTGTTTAATAAAATATTAATTGCCAACAGGGGTGAAATTGCCTTACGTATTATTCGGGCCTGTAAAGAATTAAACATACCAACCGTCGCTATCCATTCTGAAGCAGATGTGAATTCATTACATGTTAAATTTGCTGACGAGGCTATATGTATCGGGCCCGCTTCCAGCAGCCACAGTTATCTCAATCCCGTACGTATCATGGCAGCAGCCGATGTGAGCGGAGCAGATGCCATTCATCCGGGTTACGGATTTTTAGCGGAAAATGATGAATTTGCAGATATGTGTAACAGTAGCGGTATAAAATTTATTGGACCCAGTGCGCAGATGATACGTTCGATGGGTAATAAATCCGAAGCCAAACGATTGATGCAGGAAGCCGGAGTACCGGTTGTACCTGGCAGTGAAGGCGTCGTAGAGAGTTTTGAGGTCGGTAAAAAGTTGGTGAAAGATATCGGATTTCCTGTTATGATTAAAGCGGTATCCGGCGGCGGCGGACGCGGTATGCGCATCGTGCGCAATATGGAGTCCTTTGAAATGAATTATCAGATGGCCAAGGCCGAAGCACAAGGTGCGTTTGGCGATCCCAGTTTATATATCGAAAAATTTATCGAAAATCCCCGCCATATTGAAATACAGGTGATGGCGGATCAGCATGGTAACGCTGTGCATTACGGAGAACGTGAATGCAGTATCCAGAGACGGCATCAGAAACTTATTGAAGAAGCACCATCGGCAGCCGTATCCGGTGAATTGCGTCAAAAGATGGGCCAGATTGCCGTTAAAGGAGCCCTGGATATTCAATATGAAGGAGCCGGCACCATTGAATTTTTGCTGGATAAGGACAAAAATTTCTATTTTATGGAAATGAACACACGTATTCAGGTGGAACATCCTGTAACGGAGATGGTGTATGACCGGGATCTGCTTAAAGAACAGATTCGAATGGCAGCAGGAGAAGATATTGAATTGAAACAAAAAGATATATATCCCGAGGGACACGCCATTGAATGCCGTATTAATGCCGAAGACTGGGAACGTAATTTTATGCCTAATCCCGGCGAAATTAAAACCTTTCATATTCCGGGGGGGCCGGGAGTACGCATTGATTCGCATGCCTATGAACGGTATCATATCCCGCCTTATTACGATTCACTGATTGCCAAATTAATCACCCATGGAAAAGACCGTCAGGAAGCCATTGCTCGTCTGCATCGGGCTCTGGACGAGTTTGTTATCGAGGGCATCCATACGACGATACCTTTCCATAAAAAACTGATAGCCCGTAAGGAATTTGTTGATGGTGATTTCGATACAGGATTCCTTGAACGTATTAACTTAATGGAACAGTAAAGATTTTTAAAAACCGGAGGTTTTATGAACGTACCCGAAGAACTGAAATATACCACCGATCACGAATGGACAAAAATGGATGGTGATATCATTACCATTGGTATTACCGACTATGCTCAGGGAGAATTGGGAGATGTCGTTTATGTTGATTTGCCTGAAGTGGGTGACCAATTTGAAAAATCGGACAGCTTCGGAACAATAGAGGCAGTTAAAGCCGTCGCTGATCTATTTTGTCCCGTAACTGGCGAAATCACTGAAGTGAACGAGACATTAGCTGATAAACCTGAAATTGTTAACCAAGATCCATATGGCGAAGGCTGGATGGTTAAACTGAAAATTTCGGATAAAAGTGAACTGGATGATTTGCTGGATGCAAGCGCTTATCAGAAAGAAATTGGTTAAAAAAACAATTAAAAAATAAATTGAAATCTTGCTGAACAGCGATTTTTTACACGAAAAGGATTAACATTGCCGTTGAGTTGGCCAGTTTTTTCTGTTTCAAGAGGCCGTTATACTAAAATGAATGGTGATGTTCGTGTTTGGGCTACTAAATGAGTAAGTGACTGTGGAGTTGATTCAGAGCGCAAGGTGGCTATACATACTGATTGGAATACTTAATCAATAATCCATCGGTTTGGAAATAATGCAAAGATGATTGTATCATAATATTTAGATTGAGATTGCAAAGATGCCCAAAATATTGGTTGCTGATGATAATAAAGAGATGCTTGAAACGTTAGAGCAGATATTTGTTTTTCATCAGTTTGAGGTGGAAAAAGCGGAAAATGGTCAGGAAGCGGTGGAACTGGCCCGTGAAGTTCAACCCGATCTGATCTTATTAGACGGATTGATGCCGGTGATGGATGGATTTGAAGCGTGCAGCAAATTAAAAAGCAATCATCTGACGAAAGATATACCCATTGTTTTTCTAAGCGCAAATTATACCGAATCCCAGTATAAAGTGAAAGCTCTGGATTTAGGGGCCGACGATTATATGATTAAACCATTTAACTCCAAAGAATTGGTTGCACGTACAGTAACTATCATTAAACGCAATGAACGATTAAAAGGATTGAAACAAAAAAACGAGGAGTTAGCTCTTAACAATAAAAAAATTGCCGGTTTTTTAAATCGTCTTCAAAAGGAAAGCGATCAATTTGATAAAAGTGAATATATAGACCGGTTAACCGGTCTAAATACGCACGAGTTTTTCTTAAAACGAATGAAAGAGGAATTAGCAAGAAGTATTCGTCATCAGATGCCATTTGCCATCATTATTTTGAAAATCAACGAAATAAATGATTTGGCCATAAATTTAGGACATCAGGTGAGTGGATACATTTTGATGAAAGTTGCCAATAATCTTCTTATTCGCACTCGCGCATCCGATGTACTTGCACATGATTACGATGACCTCTTCTATGTTTTATTACCCCATACAGATCGAAACGGATCCTTAAACAAACAGGAACGATTAAGAGCCTCGGTACTTAATCTTGACTTGGAACAAGACGAAATTTTAAAAAGCAAAGTTATGTCCTCACAGAACAAAAATATATTGCAGTCACTCAGTTTAAGTATTGGCGTTATGGCAATCGATGAGACTAATAATAAGCTTTAGGTTGATGATATACTCAAATCTGCTAAAAAA
>WJIP01000241.1 GCA_014730185.1 Caldithrix sp.
GTTCATTTCTTTTTCAAATTCCTGATCAGCCTTTGCCAAGAGCGATTGTTTAGCCACATTCACTTTAAAAATAGATTCATTATCCTTTAAATGGATTAAGGAATCTGAAGAAAATGTTTGAGTCCATCCCGTTGAAATCATCAAAATCGCTACAAAGCACATTACATTTTTTAGCATGTCTTCAACCTCTTGATATAAAACGATACTACCTTTATACTTTTCCGGGGATACCAATATGTTGTATAATTCTTCTTTTATGCATCACAGATATCCCCTTTAATGGCGAAAGACCCTTTGCAACCCATTGCCCAGTCGTTCACGGATATCAAATTCAAACAGAGCTCCGAAATAAAACCGCCATTCTCTGTTATAATTAATTTCCGCATTACTGATTTCATCCAACGGGTAAACCGCCTCGGCAAAAATACGTGTGGGAAACAGATAATAAGAAAAGGTATTTAGCCTTAACTGCAACCCAATATCCCGCTTAAAATCTTCAAATTCAACAGTATTTCCGGTCCAGGCATTACCGTAATCATAAAAAGCGCCAAAGTATAATTTATCAAAATAAATGTGACCCAGCTTCCAATCGATGTCTTTCCAAACCGGCATCCTGTATGCAACCGTACCAATCAGTTTTTTGGTGCCTTCAATACTGAAGTAAGAATACCCCTTCATACCAATTAAACCGCCGGCAAATAAATGGAAAAAATCATCCACCGGCCGGTCAATGTATCCGGCCTGTAACCTAAAACTAAGGCCATGGCTGTTGATCAATGGATTTCTAAAGTACTCTTCCCAGTCCAGCGTTAACTGGTGATAGGCATAATTCTTATAAACTTCTTTGAGATCGGTGCTGGTTGTGGCAAAGTCATCCAGAAAATCGCTGTTTTCATAACTGTATTTAAAAAATACAAAACGCCCGCCACTGGGATTGATGTCTCTGTGTCGGTCAAAACTGCGGTGATCGGCAGTCACTGCCAGTTCACCGGCAAAACCCTTTAGATAATTGTATCGGAAGGTAAATGGTGAAATCCATTCATTTTTTATACTATCGTATTTCTTTTTAAAATCAATCTTGGCATTGTAGCGTCGTAACACCAACGCGGTACGCACATCAACGTATTTCGTAATATTGTAGCGTTGTAATCCAATACGAAATTCGGTTAAATCAAAGGTAACCTCCCGATCAAATTGCAGTTTATAATTCGTTCCCCTTCGATCGACCAGTGTATCGGTAATATGGGCAGAAGTATTATAAATTTCCATGTATATGGTGGGATAAAATTCTTTATATTCCAAATACGCATATAAATCATAATCAAGCTGACTATTAACCGCTGCCCCTGCAATCAACGTGTATTTATCGAGGACATCATTGGAGATCAGATAAAAGCCCGGTTTGACCGTGCCGTAATCAATCATCACCCGTGGCAGAATATGCATGTTTGTAAATGTTTGCTGATAGGGACGAACCTCAGGATCGATTCGAACATCATTTTCAAAATTCTTCTGAGGTATTGTTTGTGGATATTCTTTGTCGTAAATAGCCAGCTGCTGATCAATTGGTTCGGGGGTATCAATGGTATTTATATTATATCCCAGACTGTCATAATGGGCATATACCAATCTTCCCTTCTGATTAACCGCAGGCATCATGGCACCACCAATGACATTGGTCAACAGTTGTGTCCGTCCCGTTTGTAAATTTTTTCGATAAATATTATAGATACCATTTGTGCTGGCACTGTAATATAAATAGGGGCTTTCCGGCATAAAAAACGGATAGCGCAACTCTTCTTCACTCTGCATGAACATGCGAAATTCATCTTCGGCTAAATCGTAAGCGCCTATGTTACGTCCGTATTCGGTAGAGGTATCGAATACTATCAAAGTGTCTTCATTGGACCATCGTGGATGATAAATTTGCCGTCCATCCTGAAAGGCGAGTAATTGTTCAATAGTATCGTTTTCCTCAGCTAAATATTCGATTTTACGATAATGAATGGGATCCTTGGGATTGTGATAAACCAGCCTGCCGGTTTCACGTTCGGCATACAGGGTTTTAAAAGCAGCATTTTGTAAATTCTTCGGTAGTTCATAAAGATTGAGCTGAGTTAATCCATTGGTGTCGGTGATAAAGGTTAATTTTGAACCATCACCGTTAAAATCCGGATTACTGCCCCTCATTTCTTTGGTAAGGCGGATATTTTTAGCGTCGTTTACATCATATAGAAAAAGTTCACTGTAAGAGGATCCATAAAAGTTCCGTTTTTTGGCGGCATAGGCGATATAGCGTCCATCCGGTGACCAGGACAATGAAGAAGATACCATACCGGCCACGGTTTTTTTCTGCCCGGACTCTGTATCATATACCACCAGTTTGTTAAAACTAAAGTAATCGCCCCCGGCGTTGGATAAATAAGCAATTTTATCCCCTCCGGGAGACCATATGGGATGGAGGTTCGCGGAGCCATTGCTTTCAATGGATTTGCCAGCTTTAAAATGGTTTTTAATACTCTTTGTGCGTTTTGTATACACCTCGCTCAGAGAATCCTTCCATGCTTGATAGAGTATGTTTGCTTCAATACCGGTGGATTTCTTCAATACACCTTCAAATGTATAGGATGTCCATTTGGAAGCATTTTCACCAATTATTTCCAAAACATCTTCACCAAAGCGGTTGGTTAAATAGTTTACGAATGAGAAGCCTAAGTTATAGGCTGACTCATTGCCATGGCTGTTTTTACCGAAAACGGACATCGATGATAAGCTCAGCAGTTGATCATTAAGAATTCGATCCCTCAGGATCATTTCACGATGCGGATCGCGGTAATCATAGCGGGCACTATCCGCCTGATGCTGAGCGGTACCCTCTGCAAACCAAACCGGGATGTTAATCGAACTGATAGGATAGGATACTACGGTATTCGGAAACCCACGCACCACATCTTTTCGTTTTTCTTCTTCATAGCCAAAAACCTGTAAAAAACCATACGGAAATGTCAAATTGGATTTGATCATTTTCTGGATAGAGATCATGTGGGTATATTCATGGGTTACCACATCACGCAGCCAGTTTTTGGTACCCCGCATAATATAATCCAGATTATCCGCCAGTATTTCTACTTTATTATCGAAAAAATAGGCCGCACCATTTGAATTATCATCCGTATCTTTAATAATAAAATGAACACGGTCTGGCCTATAATCATACAATTCTGTAATATGCGGATGAATATCTTCGGCAATTTGAGCCACTAATAACGCCGTTCGTTTGGTCCCCTGATGAAAGTGAACCGTGAAATGCTCGGTATCAAAACTTTGCCATTCCAGCTCCGAATGGTGTCCTTCCAAGTACTGTGCCGTGAGTACATTTGGTAATAAAATATACAAGAAGAACACAAGACCCAATGACTTCCTTATCATTAATGCACCACCATAATCTTAATGATCCGCTTTTCATTCCCCAGATCCGAACGAGCTTCTACCTGGCACAAATAAACGCCGGAAGATACCGATGAAACATTCCATCGCACTTCATTATCTACTTTTCCTGTACCCGGCCCATCGAACCGATCGATCATATTTCCGGCCGTATCGAAAATGCGTATGGTCACTTTGGCATCTTCATTCAGATAATATCGGATAGTCGTATGATCTTCCCGATTTGGATTAGGATAATTAAACACTCGTTTAGCGGGTAATACATTTGACGATATCGGTTGATAGTTTTCATTTTCAGCAATATACGTATTATTTGTAGCATTAAGATGGGTCTGCCACCATTGATGACCATCGCCGGAAGACAATCCACCGCCATGCCAAACAAACAGATGTCCCTGTTCAGTAAGAGCCGCCAGCTCCAGCTCCGGATCATTATCCATTTGAAAAATTACCGGCATAGAAGCTAAATCACCGCCGGTGGAAAGTGGAAAGCCTGAAACAACCCGTCCGTTTTCGGTTACAGATAAAATTTTACCTTTTTGTGTTGCAACAAGAATGTGAACGAGCTGTTCGGTATTAGTGTTAACGATTAACGGGCTGCCAAATAATTGGTCGTCTTCTGCAATAGGCATGTATTGGGGAAAATTGCTTACCGGGAATCCGGCCTGATTGAATGCATGAATTTGAGATTGTGAAACATATACAATATCATAGGTCTGATTGCCGTCCAGATCGTTTAATACAAAGCGGCCAACGGGTTCCACTTCAATCGGTAAACGGTTTACCACCTGCCCGTTACCATCAAAAATATTAAATCGTTTTTGAACATCATCCAATCCGATTAAATGCTCAGCATTTTCCTCACCCAGGGGAGCGATGGCAGAATATTGTACCGATTCTTTAATTTTACCGATCATACGTTGATCATCGATCACCAAATCTTTGACCGATTGATTAACATGAATGCGTTCCGTTATTTGGCCGGTAAAATCAATGGCATAAACAGTATCGTTCTGACAATAAACAAAAATCCGGTTATTGCTGGTTACGACTTTTGTTTTTGCCACGGAAGGTAGACGAACGGGTGAAAATAGAGATGGAATAAATTGATTCCCATTATCTTGTGTTAAATCAAAAGCATAGATTTTGTCGTCAGAAACAGATGCCAAGACATCAAACTGACCATCCTCATCGCTATCGGCCAGGGCCATGGAAAATATTTGTCGAGGTTGATCAACTTCACAAATAATGTTGTTGGATTTTTGCAACAACGTTTCGGCGTTCTCACTGACGGCATAAATTTTCCCCGAATCATCGGCCATAAACAGATAATCTTTTGGTTTATCCGTCACGGAGCCCGCCATTAAATGACCGAACGTATTAAAGGTAGATGCCAGTTCGAGGGGAAATCCTTTTTCAATAATTTCTCTTCTATAGTCGAATTGCATGTTCGTACTGGTATTTTCGCTAAAGTTGTCCAGATATATCCCGGTTACGGCTCCTGAATTATCCCGTGTATCGGGTATGGTTGTATCGGAAAAAACATTTGAATAATGGTCGAATCCCTCAAGGTACTTTGGGCGATTGGCAAACCAGAAATCGGCTAATGTACCCAACTCAGTTTGAAATCCTGCCTCCAACAAGGAATAAGATTGGCCAATATCCTGTGATCCATCAGCTTCCTCAATATCCACCGCCCGACGATTCGGATCATCATTAATGGCATTATCAAAGCCTTTTTCATTTACAATACTCTGATCCACATGCCAGATTAATATTCCGGCCCCCGGCAATCCCCAATCATAATCTGGAACCGATAAAAGGACGCCGCTCTCGCCAATCTGTATTTGGTCATTATAAAATTCTTTCAGTACCTGAAGATACGTTGGTTCTTCATTGTTTTGATCATAAAGCTCAGCATATAATGAGTCGATACTGACATTAACCTCTCCCCTAAATTCCAGGAGATAATATTCATTTTCATTTATGGGAATTTTAATGAGTGTAGGTGTCTGATCGGCTTCGTCCTGATCCAAGCGGGCAATGGAAATATTGTCCTGATTATTCCGAATGATTTGCGGCTCATCCCACCCCAGTAATTCGCGCGAAAACGCCCCCGGCGGTGAAGGAATCAAACCATTCATATTCATTAATCCCACATCCATCAAACCAAAACGTCCGATGCCCGATGTTTCTTCGGAAGGACTAAACAAATCATAAAGGCCTAGGTAACTACCGATATTGGAAACAAAAATGCCGGTTAAGGCAATAGAAAAACCACCCTGATTTTCAGTTTCGGGTAAAAGAATGCCTTGTTTAATAATATGCTGCCCATCGTTAACTTCTATTCCTGAGAAGGATTCCGGTAAGGCATTATTAATAAATTTTTCGGTAACAAACAGCGAGGGTATATCCTGGGGGGTGGGATCATACCCAATATCCACATCTTTACCAACACCGGCATGAAAAATAACCACAAGATCGTAATTTTGAAACGGAATATCATCCTGATCATCGGCAGCTTGAACTGCATCTACAAACAACTCGGCAATCCCTTTATTTATGGCGTCATCGGTGGTATTGGGATTGTATGCTGCCATTTTCTTATCCAACTGGTATGCACCTTCGGCGTTCTGCGGGTAGACATCACCGGTAACTTTCAAACGTCCCCGTGATACATTTTCAAAATAATTTGCCGCTGCTTTTATCTGGTCTTCAAAATACAATTTGTTGTGGGGAGCCGGATCAATGGCATTGGGATCGGTGGTCACAGTGTCGACCATAAAGCGCCCGTTGCCGGTAGTAAGCGGATCATTATCCTCTTCAAATTCCACTCGCAGAGCACATATTTTCAACGAATCTTTTGTAAACTGGGCATGGACAGACAGTATATTAAAAAATATAATCCCTAACAGACTGAGCAGGTTAATCAAGCGTTTACGATGCACTATTACAGCTTCCTTCCGTCGATTTCAGTTCCATTTTCAAACATTCCTGTCTTCGTTTAAAGGCAAAGAACGGTTCTTGCAAAACGGATGTAATTAGATATTCCACCGTCCAGAACCGGGCGTTAGAATCCAACCCCAAGAGAGAAACGCATTGTATCCGACAATGGATGGTCCTCGGAAGCCGAAATATAACTGAAATCGATGTCAAAAATATTAAATCCGATCCCCGCGCCAAAAGTGAGGAACTTACGATCTCCGGCCGATTCATCCTCATAAAAATAACCGGTGCGCAACGCTATCAGACCGCCATAACTGTATTCCATTCCAATTGAGTGCGTAAAGCGCTTGAGACGGTCTTCAATAGATCCCTTAACCCAACTGGAATAAAAAACCGCTTCCAACACACCATCTGCGCCTTCATCTTTATCTCTGTAAACCAACAAACGATTGGTATCGTAAATCACCTTAATCTTATTAAAATCATCATCAAAAACCGTGTAAGCCAGCCCCATGCGTAAATTTGTAGGTAAGGGATCGGCTTGCTTTTTATCAATATAGGTAACTGCTGGTCCGAAATTAGCCAGGTTAGCGCCCAGAGCCAAACGGTTATCAAATATGGAATACTGCGGATACCATAAAACGCCAACGTCTACGGCAAAAGAGGTGGCGGTGCCTTCACCGGTTTCCTGACCAACCTTTACATTGGAAGGCGCCAGATTACTCTGAATCAGTTTGGCATTCACACCGATACTCAGATTAGGCTTTAACAACGTAGCATAAGAAAGAGCCACAGCATACTCAAATGATTGAAAGGTACCAAGGTCAGCATTGTTCTCATCCCGATATTCATTTTTGCCTAAATTAAGATAGGTAATACTGGCTCCCAGCATGCCGATATCTTCCACATAAAAACGCGCGGCTCCGTAATCATAATACAAATCGCTGAAATTAAATTGCGGCAGCCATTTGGCGTGCATTAATGTGATTTGGTTTCTGTTATCCAATTCGGGGTTTTCATATTGATAAGCTAAACCAGCCGGATTCCAATAAGCAGCTGTAGCATCGTTAACCAGAGCAACACCGGCTTCACCCATTCCACCATTACGGGCCCCGGGAGCGATTAACAAGAAAGGTACAGCGGCTTCGCCTGCCTGGGCATAAACCATTTGCTTACCCATTATTGAAAACATAAAAAGCATTAGCACAAATACTGCTTTCTTCATATTTCTATCCTCCAAATAAAAAAAACCGGTTATTTGGATTGACTACCTTTTCCAAATTAACCGGTTCAAACATTACTATAAGGCGTTTGCTAAAGGTAGTCTATCAACTTAATTTTGAAAATCTTTGAATTACAATAAAACCTTTAACAAACTTCTTATAAGCAACTCCTATTAAAATAAAAGCTTAAATATAAAGGGCTTTAAAACTTATGTCAAGGAGTTTTCGGCACATTTTTTAAACCCTTTAATTATCGAACGTGTTGATAAACGAATATTATTTTAAAATTGTTCCGCTTCGTCAATCAACATAATAGGGATATCATCTTCCACGCGAAAGATTAGACGGCACTGCTGACAAATTAGTTTTTCTTCTTCTTCGTTGTACTGTAAATCCCCTTTACATTTGGGACAGGCTAAAATGGCCAGTAATTCTTTGTCCAACATAATTCAGAGCTCCATCTATTTTTCTTTCCAGGCACCCATTTTACTAAATTTTTCTATGCGTTTTTCGATACGTTGTTCTACTGGAATTTTCAACAATTCATTTAAATGCTTGATTATTGTCTTCTTTACGATCTCCGCAGCTTTATCAGCATCCTGATGGGCACCGCCTTCGGGCTCTTGAATGATCTCATCTACAATATTCAGGTTTTTCAAATCGTTGGCGGCCACCTTCATCGCTTCGGCCGCATCGGGTGCATGGCCCGAATCCCGCCAAAGAATGGCTGCACATCCTTCCGGGCTGATAACGGAGTACCAGCCGTTATCCATCATCAATATGCGATCGCCCACACCAATGCCCAGTGCACCTCCGGATGCACCTTCTCCAATAACCACATTAATGATTGGTACCGTAAAATGAGACATCTCAAATAAATTTCGGGCAATGGCTTCCGCCTGTCCACGTTCTTCAGCTCCAATACCCGGGTAGGCACCCGGTGTATCGATCAAAGTGATTATTGGTTTGTTAAATTTTTCGGCCAGCTGCATTATCCTGAGCGCTTTACGGTATCCTTCGGGATTAGGCATACCGAAATTTCTGTGCAGCTTTGCTTTTGTGTCCCGGCCTTTCTGCTGGCCTACAATTACAACCGAATAATCATCAATTTGGGCCAGGCCGGCCACGATAGCTTTATCATCGGCGAATTTACGATCGCCGTGTAACTCCTCAAAATAGGAACACATACGTTCGATATAATCCAGAGAATAGGGGCGTTCGGGATGACGTGCTAATTTAACCCGATCCCAGCGGGTCAAATTAGAATAGATCTCTTTGCGCAGTTGTTTTGCCTTGCGTTCCAGCCGTTTAATATCATCGGTTAATTCTACACCTGTACTCAAAGCATATTCTTTCATTTCACTTATTTTATTTTCGAGCTCAACAACAGGTTTTTCGAAATCATATACAAATTTTTGTTTTTTTAGTGCCATAAGCTATCCTAAAACTTCCCTATGATGCTATTAAACCTCAGTTTCCAAACCAGAAATGTGGCCTCCCACATGATTTTACTGGATAACTTGGATTGTCCATAAATACGATCAACAAAAATAATTGGAATCTCCTTAATGCGAAATCCTTTTTTCCATGCTTTAAAACTGAGTTCAATCTGAAAGGCATAACCATTGGATCGTATATTATTAAAATCGATTGACTCCAGTACTTTCCTTCTGAAGCATTTGTATCCGCCGGTTGCATCGCAGACCGGCAGGCCGGTTACAAGTTTAGTATAAAAATTGGCGAAATAACTTAAGAGTAATCTACGAAGCGGCCAATTGACCACATTCACACCCTTGATGTACCGAGATCCCAGAACGAGATCGTTGTCCTCAATAGCTTTTAAAAAATTCGGAATTTCCTTGGGATCATGGGAAAAATCCGCATCCATTTCAAAAATGTATTGATAACCATTTTCCAAAGCAAATTTAAATCCTGCCGTATACGCGCGCCCCAAACCGTCTTTTTGTTCTCTGGTAAGCAGATGAATGTGTTCATTTTGTTGCCGCATTTTTTTGATGAGCTCGCCTGTCCCGTCCGGAGAGCTATCATCAACAAACAAGATATGTATGTCCGGTTGATATCTGAAAATAGAATCTGCCAACTTTTTGACATTATCCACTTCATTGTAGGTTGGGGTAATAATTAACGCCTTGTTTGCATCCACCATTCGTCTATCTCAATTCTTTTTTCATGAGTTGTAAGCATTTATCGATTGTATTCGGTTCCCAGTTGGTGTAATTCACCAACTTATCGATCACGAATGAAGAATTCATGGGCCGGGGCGATTTTTGTTTTAGCTGCTGCGTCGTAATTTCTTCAATTAACTGCATATCCAGCTGAAATATGTCGGCAATTTTCATTGCAAATTCATGACGGCTCAAAGAATCCGGATTGGATACATGAAACAATCCATAGGCTTCTGCCTGTAACAATTGAAGAATGGCCTCCGCAACATCCGGTGCATAAGAAGGAGTACCAATCTGATCGTTCACAATACGCGCCTTTTTGCCATTTTGCAGTTCATCAATAAGCCATGTAACGAAATTAGGACGAATCTTATTGCCATGACCAAACAGAATTTGTGTTCGTACAATTAGGTATTCCAGAGAGCCACTTTGTACAACTTTTTCTGCTGCTAACTTGCTTTGAGCATAATTCCCTTGCGGATTCGGCTCATCCGTTTCTCTGTAAGGGGGTTCATTACCATCAAAAACATAGTCGGTGGAAATCTGTACAAAAATGGGTTTAAATTCTGCAGCGCTTTCGATAATATTCTCAACACCACGGACATTAACATTCCAACATGCTTCCCTTTCCTTTTCAGCATCGTCCACGTTGGTATAGGCAGCGGCATTAATAATGATCTGAGGTTCAATATCTTCGATAATAAATTTTACCTGTGCTCTGTTTGCAACATCAACTTTTTGATAGGAAATATTGGCATTTTTTATAAAATTTCTATCTTCATTAGAAGCTCCGAATACCGAAAATTCGCCCACAAATTTTCTGTTTAAATTTTGTCCTAATAATCCATTCGAACCAAAGATTAAAACTTTTGTCATGGTTAAATTCCTTTAAACTTATGATAAGCTTCTTTCAAATCCCATGCTGTAGGTAATCCCTTAAATGATCCGTTAAGCGCAGCCAAAATGTTCGCTTCGTTTATAGCAGATTTCAAATCGTTTGCCAAAAGATATTGAGCTATAAAACCGGCCGCAAAGGCATCCCCACAACCTGTGGGATCAACAACTCTAATTGAACGAGGCGCTTGTCCCATAACATCCTTAATCTTCGATGACTCAAAAAAAATTGTTCGACTCCCTGCCTCACCCAAAGTAATATTAATCAATCTTTTCGCGTCCTTATTCAATTCCCGAATCAATTTATCCTCATTACCAAAATGCTCAATGCACAATTCATATTCGGCTGCATTACACTGGATAATATCCACACATCGAAGCCATTGATCAAGGTTTTGCACTTTTTTATGATACCGAAAACCATCTTCACGACGTCCCAATGTTAAGCTGTGGACATCCATGGCTATAATGCCATTGTAGTTATGTCGAATCCTTTGCATGGTTGGCAGAGCTATATCCCACCCCGATACCATATTGACCATCAATACATCAGCCTCTAACACCGATGGACTTAATTCTTCGAATGTTATGGGAGGCATGGGATTTAAAGAGTATTCGTCTCTCTGTCCGGCATCTTTATATTGAAGTCTTACTTTATTATTTACTCCATCATAAGGTAACAAACCAGTCTTTGAGACTCCATTATAGTTTTTCAGTTCTTCAATAAATGATGAATAGCAATCTTTTCCGATGCGCATAACCGGTAAAATCGTGCTGGATTCATCACAAATGGCATGTAAGGCATTGATTGTATAAACCAATCCGCCCCAACTTTCAATGCGATTGAAAGTGGTATCAATAATTTCATCACGGATCAAAGTGCCAATCAGCGCAAGATTCATTGATACTTAATCCCTACCGGGCTGGGCTGGATTCGGATCAAAAGTATCGGCAATAACTTCCAATTGATCCAGATATGGTTTTTTATTTTGACCCGGCGCCATAACCGCAATATCAATAACGTATAATGCTTGTTTCTGCTCTGATTTAAATGCATAGCACCGGAATGGCCCACCTACCATTAAGGAATCATTTTTCCATACACCTACAAGTTTTTTTGACTCTCGGCCGCTCAACATGGAATGTTCAAAATGCGTATCCTCTTCAACAACCTGGTCGCCTTCGTAATATTTCTGCCCCATGCGGTTCCTTATTTGAATTAATGTATCCCGATTGACTTTCGCAGTAAAGTCATTTAATTCCCAGATGGATATCCAGCGGTCGGGTTGGATACGGCGTAACCAGACATAATTGTCCTGCAGATCCTGAATGGCAATGAAATAATCATGCTGTACTTTGATGGTCCAGCCATAATTCTTCTTAAGGAAGTCATAAATTTCTTTTTCATACCCATGCTCGAACATCGTCTTTTTTAAACGCGCAAAGTACTTTTTTTCAAATTTTGAATAGATATCATCTTTATATGTATTAAACCGGGTGAGGAAATCCTGTTTATCCTTCGCATATAAAAAAATCCCTATCTGGTCTCTGGCAAAAAGATCATCCTGAAAGACATAAAAATAACGGCCGCTTTCCACGTCATTGGTTACTTCGGTCGGCAGAACGTCCCGCATATATTTGCTGACAGGATCGTCCCGATTCGCCAGTCCAATGAACATTAGATTCATTCGGGAGCGGAATTCATTGAGATCCTCAAGAGGAATGGGTGTTGTGTAAAAACTGTTTTCCACATGCGGAGTATGAATGATTGAATGAAATTGTTCATCCACAGGTGTTTTGATAGATTTCCATAGCGTAGAATCAACTATTATGAACAGGCGGTGTTGATAACCCATTGATGTCTGTTTTACATCACAACCGTTTATCGTCAGCATGATATAAACGATGCCAATTAAAAGAATTATACAGTTCTTAAAACGATGATTCAAACGCATCGATCTCTCCCATTTTCATTTTACGTTTTTGGAATATAAATAAAGCCGCCCCCCATAATGAAATAAACATGGGAACGAGCAGGTTCATTACGGATAGAGAGATAGCAGCAGCATTCGAAATTCCTACCCTTGATAATAAGCTAACATACCCCAAATCTCTTATGCCCACACCATTTATGGATGGTAACATAGTTAAAACAAAGGTCACCGGCACCACTAAAAATAAGTAGGCTAAGGAAACGTTTAAACCAAAAGCCTTTGCCAGAATATAATTCATCAAAACGACCATACTCTGAGATAACAACGAGATGAGAAACGTGGAAATTAGTACTCGCGGATGCTCTTTAAAATAATGGACGGCTTCGAACAACTTATTAAACTTCTCACCAATCTTTAAAATAGTAAATTTTTCAAAGATTTTGAGTAACAGATAAAAGGGTCGATTACGAATCAGCAGAAAGAAAAAAACCAATATAAGGATGAACATGGACACCGATAAATAAAGCAGCTTATTACTGTGAAACTGGTGCGACACAAAGAATAAAGCTATAATGGCTAAAAATAGGGTGGCTGCAATACCCATCATACGTTCAATAATCACGCCCGAAAAGGCAATGGTACGGTCTTCGATTTCACCGATTACCCGATATACGCGCATTACATCACCACCTACACTGGTTGGCAAAAAATTATTAAAGAACAACCCAATCAGATAAAAATTATATAACTTGGATATTGCTACCGGTTTTCCGTATCCCCTTAGTAAAAAAGACCACCTGACAGACATCAATAGAATCCAAATCAGACCCAGCCCCACAGCCAAAAGCACCAATAAAAGACGGTTGGTGTCGGCAATTTGCCTGAGGATGTTCATAATCTGTATCGGGCCTGCCTTATAAATCAGGTAGCCCAAAAGCCCAAGAGAAACCAGAGCCTTAAGAATTGTACGAACATATTTCATAACATTTTATTCGCTGCCTGCTGACCTCAACTGTTGTAACATACGTCGGGCGTTCCGGTCGTTGGGATGTGTTTCTAACCACCGCTCCAACGGTTTGATAGCTCTTTGTTCCTGATTGGTTAACCGATAAGCGTTAATCAACAAGCTTAAAGATTTTACGCTATTCGGATTCAATTCATAAGCACCTTCCAGAATCTTTATGGACTGTTCATATTCGCCCATCCGCATCAAATGCTCGCCCAAAGCTTCAAGCTCACTTACCCGTTTTGTACTTGTCAATATAGAATCAGCGTAAGTGGAGTCTTGTAATATTTGAAAGGCATCCCTAAATACTCTTAAATTTCTGCTGGTCCATGGAATCACATCAGCGCTTATTTTTTCATTCATAAGCCTAAATGTTTCCTGAAATTTTTGTTCGTTCCCGATGCGCAGATAATATTCCGCCAGTTGGATAAATGCAGACCGGTAATTCTGCAGCAAACTTTTCACATCATTGTTGTAATAAACAGACGGATCGTTCAATCCTCTAAACTGATAAACCTCCATTAAATTTCTTTCCAGTCGGGTTGGAGAAATCCTCCAGTTTTTATACGGTATTAGTTTCAGAACGGCTCCGTCCATCCGCATATAATTGGCTAATTCCGAGAGCATATTACTCCGGGGTACGGTTACGGCAAAATAAATGGGACGACGCCACCGATTTGATGCAATAATGTTTAAGATCATAAAATCCTGTGTCCGGATGGCAGAACCGTAAGGAGTATTGATCGTCGGTTCAACATCGAAAGAAATTTTTTGAGGAACTTCTATACTTCGTGTCGGAAATTCATCCTTAAAATCTTGCTGAGCCTCACTGGCAACATTCTTTGGAACTTCCAGAGTTACGGTTTGTTTTTTCCAGGGACGTATGCCAAGTCGATCCAGTTCCATCTCGGATATACGCATCGGCACCTTTGGTTCCATATCTCTTAACTGCCGAATATACCAATCCGTATTAAGTAAACTTAAATTAACGATGCGTACATCGGTACGAATTTCTTCCACTTCCTGTAAATACCATAAAGGAAAGGTATCATTATCTCCATTCGTAAAGAGAATACCATTCGGCTCACACGACATAAGCATATTGTAGGAATAGTCCCAGGCCACATAGTTACCTGATCGGTCATGGCTTTCATAGTTTTTGGCCAACATATTAATCGGAACAATAACCAACAGAAGGGCAAAAATTCCATATCGTAAGGCCGGTTTTAACGGTTTTTTATGTTCCAGCCAGTAGGTTTTAATCATGTCGATTAAAGCGGCGTACCCCAAACCAATCCAAATAGAGAAGGCGAAAAAACTTCCCACATAACTATAGTCTCGCTCTCTGGGTTGCGGGTCAGGCTGATTCAAGTATAGGACGATAGCAATCCCCGTCATAAAAAACAGGGCAAACACGGCAAGGGCGTGTTTCGGATCCCTCCAAAAATGCCAAAAAAATCCGATTAATCCTAGTAAAAATGGCAATCCCAAAAAAGTTAACGCGACATTGGTTTCATCTTCATCCATACCGACAAATTGCCATAAGAAATATCTTACATACATGTGTTGTATTTGATAATCCCAGAAAAAATCCCATGTTGAATCATAGCGATTACTGTTATCGGAAGATTTCCACACGCCTTCCCTGTCCAAAATAGAATGCTGACCGTATTGTTCGCGCTCAATGTAACTGACAAAATTTTCAATGGTTTCCGGATTGTTTTCGTCAATCATCGGATCCAGATTGGAACGAATAAAAATGGTCGCATATGAGGAATATCCAATCGTTATCAGTAATAAGGAAACAAAAATCAAAGTACCTATATGATTCTTATTAGAAA
>WJIP01000242.1 GCA_014730185.1 Caldithrix sp.
ATACGATGTTGTTATAATAGGCTCGGGACCGGGCGGATACGTGGCAGCCATCCGTGCTGCTCAGTTAAAACTAAAA
Source organism: Caldithrix sp. (assembly GCA_014730185.1). Lineage (GTDB taxonomy): Bacteria > Calditrichota > Calditrichia > Calditrichales > Calditrichaceae > WJIP01. Next base: position 77 of record WJIP01000242.1, read on the forward strand.
ACCGCCATGATCGAGCGGGATAAACTGGGCGGTATTTGCTTAAACTGGGGTTGCATTCCAACCAAGGCTTTGCTCAAGAGCGTCGAAGTATTCGAAGAGTTTAACCATGCCAAAGATTTTGGCATCAAAGTCGATGGCGTTGAAGCGGATTTCCCGGCGGTCATTAAGCGCAGCCGACGGGTGGCCGACACCAATTCCAAAGGAGTCGATTTTTTAATGCGCAAACACAAAATTGATGTCATCAATGGTGAAGCCGCCATTGAAAAAGCCGGATTGGTCAAAGTAACCGATAAGGATAATAAAACCGAAGAGGTGAAAACGAAACATATCATTATTGCCACCGGCGGAAGAGCACGATCCATTCCGGGTATCGAATTTGACGATAATAAAGTAATGGATTACAAAAAAGCCATGAGCATAGAAGATAAACCGGCATCACTCATTGTAATGGGGGCCGGTGCTATTGGAGTCGAATTTGCCTACTTTTACAATGCCCTGGGTACGCAAGTAACCATTGTGGAAATGCTGGATCAGATACTGCCCATTGAAGATAAAGAAATTTCCCAGACTCTGCAGAAGAGTTTTAAAAAAGCCGGCATAAAAATGCATACTTCCAGCAAAGTGGAAAATCTGAAAAAAACCAAAAGCGGTGTGCAGGTTACGGTATCCAAAAATGGCAAGAAAGAAGTCCTTAAAGCAGACAAAGCCCTTATGGCCATCGGTATACAGGGTAATATCGAAAATCTGAATCTGGATAAACTGGGCATTGAGCATGAAAACAGTTTTATTAAGGTCAATCAATGGCAGGAAACCTCGGTTAAGGGAATTTATGCCATCGGCGATGTAGCCGGCCCTCCGTGGCTGGCCCATGTGGCTTCACATGAGGGTATTGTCTGCGTGGAAAAAATCAGCGGTATGGATACGCATCCGGTTGACTATAACAGCATCCCCGGATGTACATACTGTCAGCCGCAGGTAGCCAGTATCGGTATGACCGAAGAACAGGCCACCAAAGAGGGATATGACATCAAAGTAGGTAAATTTCCCTACACCGCATCCGGTAAGGCACGGGCCGCTAACATGCGGGAAGGTCTGGTGAAACTAATTTTCGATAAAAAATACGGAGAATTGCTTGGCGCTCATATTATCGGTGCCGAAGCCACCGAGCTCATCGCTGAACTGGGCCTGGCCAAGACTCTGGAAGCCACGCCGGTAGAACTGAGCCGCACCATCCATGCCCATCCCACCTTGTCGGAGATGATTATGGAGGCCGCCGGTGACGCCGACGGTGAAGCCATTCACATTTAAAACCTACTTTTGCATAAAATTATAAACCCGGTCGTGCGTTGACCGGGTTATCGTATTGTTACGATCCGGAATCTTTTATTGGTTTGCCAAACAATCGCCTTAAATTCGATTACATATACCGGAATAATCATACCAACATTCAGGTATTGCACCAACTTAGTAAGTAATGTCCGGTAGACGGCATAGAACTCAAAGGGCCTGTTCTGTTCGGCGAATAATTTCCTCCTGTAGTTCCGGCGTGAGATCCACAAAATAGTCGCTGTAACCAGCCACCCGCACAATCAGATCCTGATAAGCCTCTGGATTGGTTCGAGCTTTACGCAGCGTATCGGCAGTGACCACGTTAAACTGTATGTGATGACCATCCATGCGGAAATAAGATCGCACCAGCTGCACCGCTTTGTTGATGGCCTCTTCGGTTTGCAGAACCTGTGGCGAAAATTTTTGATTGAGCAGTGTGCCGCCGGTACGCAAGTGATCGATTTTGGATGCGGATTTAATAACGGCCGTTGGACCCTGATGATCACTGCCCTGCACAGGTGATATACCTTCACTGAGCGGTGTGCCGGCCAATCGTCCGTCCGGGGTAGCCCCGATTTTACTTCCGAAATACACGTGCACCGTGGTGGGCAGCAGATTGATGCGGTAATAGCCCCCTTTAGTATTGGGCCGGCCGTCCACCTCTTCAAAGAAGGCCTGGAATACCTCCCGCAGGATAGTATCAGCCCGGTCATCATCATTACCGTATTTGGGTACCGCATTTAAAAGCTTATCGCGTATGGCATCAAAGCCGGTGAAATTGTTGTGCAAAGCATGCAGTAATTGGCTCATGGTCAAGGATTGCTGATCAAAAACCAGGTGTTTAAGGGTGCTTAAGGCATCCGTGATAGTTCCCATGCCCACGCCCTGAATATAGGATGTGTTATAGCGGGCCCCGCCGGCATTATAATCGGTTCCGTTCTGAATACAATCTTCGATAATCGTGGAAAGAAAGGGAGCCGGCATGTAGCGGGCATAAAGCCGCTCGATGATGCGATTACTTTTGATTTTCACATTGATAAAATAACGCAGTTGCTTTCGGAAAGCAGCTAACAGTTCTTCATAGTTTAGAAAGTCTGCGGCTTTACCGGTTTGCAATCCGATTTGCCGGCCGCTCAGGGGATCGACGCCATTATTAAGGGTTAATTCCAGAATTTTAACAACATTAAAATAACCGGTTAAAATATAACTCTCTTTGCCAAACGCGCCGGCCTCCACACAACCGCTGGCACCTCCCTGCCGGGCATCCTCAATATTTTTTCCCTGGCGCACCAGTTCCTGAATGATGGCATCCGTATTAAAAAGAGATGGCTGTCCGTAGCCTGTTTTTATAATCTCGAATGCCCGCCTGACCATGCCATTGGGATTTTTTTTACTGATCTGTACCATGGAACTGGGCTGCAGCAGACGCAATTCTTCAATCACATCCAGGATTAAATACGTCATTTCATTACTGGCATCCTGGCCGTTCACGGTAACACCACCCACATTGATTAAACAAAAATCCGTATAGGTGTTACTTTCCTGAGCAGTTACACCCACTTTGGGCGGTGCCGGCTGATTATTGAATTTAATCCAGAAAGACATCAGCAGTTCTTTGGCCCGGCCATGAGTTAATGTGCCCCGGGCAATGCCGTCGGTATAAAACGGAAATAAGTGCTGATCGAGGCGCCCCGGATTAAACGAATCCCATGTGTTTAATTCCGTAATGACGCCCAGGTGTATAAACCAATAGTGCTGCAGTGCTTCCCAGTAATGGCGGGGGGCATGAGCCGGTACATGCCGGCAAATCTCGGCCATTTGCTGCAGCTCATTTTTTCTGTTCAGATCACTTTGTGTATCGGCCAGAGCCTGCAGCTTGTCCGCGTACCGCCTGGCGTAGGCTATCAGAGCATCAGCCGCGATATCCATGGCCTTTAATTGCTCGCGCTTATCCAGAGCCTGCGGATCATTGAACATATCCAGTGCGGCAATGCTTTCCTCAATTTCACTTTTAAAATCCACAAAACCCTTTTGATAAATATTGCTGCCGGCAACCGTATGGCCGGGCGCCCTCTGTTCCATAAACTCCGTGAACACGCCGGCTGCATAGGCTTCTTTCCAATCGTTATCCACTTCTTCCAAAATGCGGTCACGTATAGAACGTCCTTCCCAGAAGGGTTTGACATCTTCCACCAGCAGGGTTCGGGTCTTGGTATCGGATTTAAAGTTTACCTTTTCACGCTCATGCAGAATCTGTAAATCCTTTGCCGAATGCGCACAGATTTCAGGATACGTTGGCGTGGCTTTGGGTGCCGGCCCGCGTTCTCCCACGATAAGTTCTCCGTTGTTGACGCACAACGATTTATGTTGCATGATATAGCGGAAGGCCATAGCTCTGGCCACCGGGATTGATACCCGTTCAGCCTGACCGCTTTTGTAAAACTGCGTAAGCAGCTCGGCACGTTCTGCGGATATGGTGGGCGGGGTTTGCAGAGTTTGTTTACGCAATTGTTTGATTCGATCGTTCATAATGATCCCTATCCGGTCATAATGCCAAAATTACTCAACCTTTGTTTCATTTGATTCATCGTTTCTTCGGTTTGTGCATTCCCACGGGTGGAACGGTATTCTTTGGATAAACGCTGATACTTGCTTTCGCCGATAGCATTGTAAGGTAATAAATCCACCGGAATCCGGCCATCCAAATGGGTTATATAATCAGCAATCCGGTTTAAATTTTCCTCTGTATCGGTTATGCCGGGAATCAGCGGAAGACGAATGCGTACGGGTTGGCCATCCGCAATCAATTTCTGCAGGTTTTGCAGAATCAACTGATTGGATACACCGGTGTATTTTTGATGCAAAGTATCGTCC
>WJIP01000243.1 GCA_014730185.1 Caldithrix sp.
GGGTACGCACATTGGGGGTGTATCGACTGCATCATTCCGAATGTCTTTTCCTTTAATTATACTTTTTGGGAGAATCCCGGGGCCGGGGCGGACAAAAGAAGTTGATGCTGCCCGCATGTGGTTATCTCTTTTAAACCAATTAACGTATTGACCAAGCTAATGTTTCTAAGAAGTCAAAAAATGAACTTTCTGCAATATTGTATTAAAAATGGTTATAGTGATTGCGGTTAAACAGCGTATTTGTAGCCACCCGTTAAATGCACTGAGCATTGACCCTAAAAGTTTAAACACTGAGTTGCGATAGGTATGGGAGACCCTGTCGGAATTACCGGCCTATTTGCGTTTTAATGGTGGCCTCAAGTATTTGATAAGGCCATAATTATTGACTATATTGGATACAATAACTACCGAATCCAATGGTATAATAATAAGTTAAGTCAAAATAGATGCTAGGCGCGGATAACATCCAAGGACACATGAATGTCGGGAAAGATAGCTCGCAATGAACTGTTGATGCTGCTCTCGAAATTCGCTTCGGATACCAACGAGGCTCTAGGTTTCTGTTACAAGTATCTAAATTTCTATGCGGGATTACTATCGGCAATTCTCGCGGCCACTATTACGGAACTTTTCAAGTTTGATCTTGAATGCCCAATAGGTCTCGTACTCCTATTTGGCCCTGCTTTGATTGTTCTCCTCGGGTGGTACGGATACAAGACCGTCGAGGTGTATTATCGTCGGTTCATTGGGGCTTGGATTACGAGATTGAATGTCGAACATATGCTCAGCCTTCGCGATAACTCAATTATGACAATGGGGTTCGAAAGCCACTCTTTGCCAGCGAGGTTGGCGGAAGTTTCATCACAGAATTCGAGCATCCCGAGGTTCGGGAACTCATGAACCGCAGCACCGAAAAACAGTGGCCAGCAGAGCAACTACTTAAAAAGTTGTAACTACTGGGGATAAATTAAAGTTATCAAAAAGAACGTTTCACGGTTTTGGTGTAACAGCACTGGTGCTTACAATTGCCGTAATTGCTGTTACCTTCACATAGGAGGCCTAACAGGTAATTTAGCGGACCAAGTGCCGGGGAGCATTTCTTAATAGATACTTGTGCAGGGTGGCGACACTTATCCCCGGAGCTTGGCGTTATTATAATTAAGATTGCCGACAACTGAAAAGAAGAGCACATATCACACGTTCATCACCTTCATAGCATAACCGGCGTCGTGATATTTGTTTTCATAATTGTTCTGTCTCAAAATAGGTTTTAAATAACACTATTACGGAAGTTTTTTGCATCGCCTTACGGTTATTATCACCGATTTGCGATCCGGTCCGATCGAAAGGACAGTTAAATGCAATGTATGGAAATATGCGTCACAAGTAAGTCGTTAACCTGCACTAAACGTCGTAGATCTCGATTCATAGCCTCAATAAACCCTTTCCTGAGCATCGATGACGATGCCGGAACAATAATATCGGCCAGTGCGCCGGTTAGGGGGAAACATGAGTAGTCGTATTCCATTTTGCCGTAGTTTCAAACACTTGAATTTGCATCATCCACGGTTTGTATTCATTCTTTTATCCATCGTTTTGTTCAGTAGCAGTTACAGCCAAGCTCCGTCCGGCAATCCGGCCACTGTTAGTCTGCAGGGCCCTGACGGTCGGTATACGATTTTTAAAGTGGCTGAAGATAACGACGGTGACGGCATCGACAATGAACTGGAAATCAATGGGTTTACCTATAACATCACTGATGGCATTGAACCATGGGACGGGGACAGTTCCCAAACCTATTACATAACGGATCCCAATCGCTGGAGCACCGACGGGGATCCTTACAGTGATTATATGGAGGTGACCGGTATAAATATGCCTTCGGCCATAGCGCCGCCGGAAAATCATCCTCTGGTGGCCGCCCGCCCGGTAATAACAATTAAAATGACCGATTATGATGTGATTCCGCTGGCCACCATAACCAATACCAAAGGCGGTGAACAAAAAAATTCGTTCACCAATGAAGTCTCAAATTCCAATACGGTCAGTGCTTCCGTGTCGGTGGGGGCGGCACTCAATCCCTTCAAATTGGTCAGCGCCGAGGTTACGGCCTCGTATTCGCATACATGGACTAATACACAGAGCACCACCAGTGAATTTGGCAGTAACTGGAGTAATACGCGCACCACCCAACCCGAACAGGCAGCCAAACTCAAGCTGCGTATTTTTATGGAAAATATCGGCGGGGCCACCGCTCTTGATGTGCAGCCCACCGTCAATTTAAAGCTGGGTGATAAAGTGATATCAACCTTTATACCGGATCAGCAGGCCAATATTTTAACCCCGCCGGGTACGGCGGACAACCGCTTTCCCAAAAGCGATGTGATTGCGGTGGACAAGGATGAAAGTAACAACGATATCATCCTTACGCTGAATGAATTGCGGGCCATTCAAATGGGTACACCCTTATCTCTGGAAGTGATTCAGGTCAGTGCTAAAGTGGTCCGGTGGAACGCCAATGATCAGGACTGGAATTCCGATATCAACTGGGCCAGCTTTGAAAGCGAAATCGACCCCGTTTCGGTTGAAATCTGGGCCGAAATGGGCGACGGCCGCAATGATCGTTTTCAGGTCTTTGCCGGCACCCCCTACTGGGATCCCCAATTTACCTTTAAAGATATTGTTTCGCTGATCTACGAAGTGGAAGACAACGAAAACGGAATGTTTATTGAAGATCGAAAATATCCGGATGAATGGTATGTATCGTCGCCCTCACCGGCTACCCTGGATGAATGGGAGGCCGCCGGCCGCCCGCAAAGTTTGGCAGACCTGAAGATGTACCGCAACACCAAACTGGTGATGATGAGTCCGGGCGCCGATCCAAATCCGGTCGTGAATCTGGCCGCCTACTCCGCCGATTACAAAAATGTGCTGATTAGTGCTCAGCCCAACAATTTCCCCATTCTTAACGTGGAGGCTGAAATTCCGATCAACGGCCAGATGCAAACCTTTACGCTGACCCAGGGCCAAAATTCCTTTTACAGCATGGATACCGTATTAACGGCCATCCCCGACGGCCCGGGTCAGGCCACTGTAACCAATGCCCGTGGCGATGAAACCACAGCGCCTATTCTTTTGCCGGCGATTTATGCCAATGCGGTCGATGTTAAAAATTACAGCTCGTTTATCCCCAATCCCGGTGGGGACTTCTGGATTTATCAGAACGGGGATGAAGGTAAACCGATGCTGCTTTATTGCCAGTTTTATGATCCGGAATCCGGTACAGAACTGGAACAGCCGCGAGAATATCTTACACTACCTTCCGGCGAAGCGCCTAAAGTTTATTCGGATTATAATGCTTATGACGATCAGTATCGTTTTTATTTCGATAAGGTGCGCATCGATCCGGCATTATTGCAAATTGATCTGACCGATGTCATGATTGCCGGTACCGAAACGGTCGTCGGTTCCGGAGATCCTCCGGCTTATTTGTATGGGGATGCGGCTCCGGGCCGGGTGATCTGGTCCTATCCGGAAATTGACAGTGCTGAAGCACATATCGATCTGTCCGGTACACCGTTCAATTTTGCAGAAAATGTATATTTTGTGCAAAGTTATGATGAAACGGTTTTTATCGATCGGGCCCGTAAAGTATTTGATGTAAAACGCAAAAATTTAATGAATTACTCCAATGAATATTACGGTTTCGGCGGATTAAAACAGGATAAAGTACAACTGAAATACGGATATGATCCGATTCAGGCAGCACAGGGTATGGTGGATGAAGGGCATGCCGTGCGCCTAAACGATGCGGAATCCGATGGTTACGTAAACATGTGGGGTGACGAGAGCCTGCGCCTGAATGGAAATTTTACATTGGAGGCCTGGATTTACCCCACCGGCCCGGGTACGGATGATATTTGGGGTGGTATCATCCTGAACCGGGAAGGTGAATATGAAATTGCCCGGCTGCAGGATGGTAGTATCCATTGGGCCGTAAAAACGACTACACCGGGCTGGCTATGGCAGAATACGGGATTCTATGCGCCTGAGAGCCAGTGGCTTCATATCGGGCTGGTGTATGATCAGACCGAAATGAAAGTCTATTTCAACGGACAATTGTTCTGCATCCAGGAAGCGATGGGTTCGCTTGGTGATGAACACCCGGATTTGAATCATTTGCGCATTGGAAATCGTCAAAGCGGAGGTACTCAGGGATTTCAGGGGGTCATTGATGAAGTCCGCATATGGAACCGGGTAAGGTCTGCTTCAGAAATGCATCGTACATTCAATGATACATTAAATGCTGCCTATTACTCAACAAGTGACAGCGGTCTGATCGGTTACTGGCGCTTCAACCGGGCGGAAGATACCGGCGAAGGTGTGCTGGTCAGCAAAGATCTGTCCGTCAACGGAAACGACGGCTGGCTGTATGGTGATGCACAACTGTCCGGGCTACCAACCGATCTCGATGATGAAAAACCGGACCTACCGGTGACCTATACCCTAAGCCAGAACTTTCCCAATCCCTTTAATCCGGTAACCACTATTCAATACAGGATAACCCGACCGGCATGGGTGGAGCTGAGCATCTATAATACGGTGGGACAAAAAATCAGAAGCCTGGTACAAGAACATCACATTCCCGGTAATTACACCTTGCAATGGGATGGGAAAAACAATCTGGGTCAACCGGTAGCCAGCGGTCTGTATGTTTACCGGTTGAGTCTGGACGGCCGGCCGATTCAATCGCGGAAAATGGTGCTGATCCGTTAAAGAAAAATGAACTATGCCATGAGTACCGGCCGGATCATTGCGCACGGTTTTTATCAACGATGAACAAAACATTAAGCACAGGCATTTTGTGGTCATTTTGCCTGCTCTCTTCCTTACTGGCACAAAAACCCGGTGACCGGATTTTTAAGGGTGATCAGATTCTGGAATTCCGGTTTGAGTTCAAACAGAGCAACTACCTGGACCGGTTATATGAAAGTCACGCAGACGGTGAATATTTTCCGGCGATAGTTGAAATTGAAGGCGTGCGGTATGATTCTGTGGGTGTGCGGTTTAAGGGTACTTCCTCTTTTTATGGCTATGCGGGTGACAAAAAATCATTGCGCATTAAGTTTAATAAATATGAAAACCTGCACTTCGACGGGCTGAAAAAGATCAATCTGAACAATGGGTGGAGTGATCCCAGCCTGCTCAGAGAAAAACTGTATCTTGATTTTCTTTACGAACACCATATTCCGGCGCCGCGGGCTAACTTCGCCCGCGTATTTTTCAATGATGCCTACTGGGGATTATATTCCATGGTGGAACATGTGGATAAAACCTTTCTGCAGCACCGGTTTGGGGAGAACGACGGTAACCTGTACAAAGCGCAAAAACTGGCTGATTTAAGCTGGCATGGCCGGGGACAGGAAAAATACTACGCTTACTACGATTTAAAAACCAATGAACGGACCAATAACTGGTGGGATCTGGTTTATCTGATCGACCGGATCAATAATACTTCACGGACAGCGTTTGCTGCTGCGGTGGACAATGTTATGAACACGGATCGATTTATAAAGGCCTGGGCGGCGAACCAATTGTTGATGAATTTGGATGATTATGTGGGCTCCGCTAACAATTACTATGTGTATCAGAATAAACATACCCATCGTTTTGAGTGGATCATCTGGGATGTGAATCTGGCCTTTGGGTCCCGCACCGGCAAAGATACGCTCAATCTGTTCTACAATCCCCGCCAGCGTCCGCTGGTCAGCCGCATGCTTAGTAATGAAGGGTTTCGGGCAACGTATTTGCAAGCCATGCAGGATTTATTAGCTCACTGGCAGGACGCGGACTTTAACCGGCGGGTAGACACCCTGTTTAATTGGATAAAAGCGGATTATTTTGCCGATACCCTTAAGATTTACAGCGAAGAAGAGATCATCCGAAACCTGCATGCGGATGTGGGCAATATTCCGGGCTTAAAATCGTTTTATGCCAACCGTAACCATGATGTGCAGCAACAGTTACAGGCTGAATGGACCGGTTTGTCTCATGATAATCGGATATCTCCTGCGGGTTTGACCCTGCGGCAAAACATTCCCAATCCCTTTAATCCCTCCACAACCATACGCTTTTCTGTAGCCCAAACCGGTCCCGTGAACCTGCACATTTATAATCATCTGGGCCAATTGGTGCGTACCCTCATTACCGGTGAGCCGGTGAATAAAGGTACAGTACATCAGGCCGTTTGGCATGGAAAGAAGGACAACGGCAGTAAAGCGGCTTCGGGGATATATTTTTATCGCCTGACAACGAGAAACCATAGTATCGTTAAGCGTATGGTGTTGCTGAGGTGAAAGAATCCGCATCCGGATCGTCAGTCCAGCCCATGAAGAATCACGGTATTTTCCAATGGAGAGGTTGCGGGATGTGAGAGAATGTTTGTCACCGTTTATATGGCCTTTTTGAAACGTTTTCTACCCATTGTTGAAGGTGTTTGTTGTTTTTTAATGCGCTTGCATTGTTTTAAATACAGCCAATCCCAAATTCCCGAAAGTACAATCAGTAAAAACAACATGGAACCCAGGGGGGCAATCAAAATATACCAACTGCCGATGAAGTCTTTAAAAATCCGCCCGTTATGCAATTCAAACATAAAATTCCACAGCGAGAGAGAATGCAGTTCATTCATCTCTGCCGGCAATTGAAAGCGACCATCCCGCTTAGCCCCGTTTAATCCGGTCAGTCCTTTTTCATGGCTGGTTATGAATGTTTGACCGTCTGGCGTTTCAAAGAATCCGGTAACCATATAATCCGCCGGTCGCACCGTTGAGTAGCTTTCCGCCGGCCGGCCGGTAATGAGATTGATGGATTGTTCGTTTTGCGGGTGATAAGCGAACATTCCGCTGAACGAACCGACCAGATAGCGATCCTGATTGATATCGTACTGAAACACCTGCGGTCCCATGACGAAGATCGGAACATTTAATGAAACTTTTTTAAACGGTTTTGATAAATCGGCAGGCCCCTGCCAAAGACCATCACTGGCCGCAATGACAATGATGTCCCGTTTGGCGTCGTACAAGGCATTATGGATTTTTTCTTCCCATGGATTATCGGGCAAAATGCCCGGATAATATTCGGCGGGGATATCGCCTTCAGCAATGGCTACGATCAATGGCGGACGCATAAATAATCCTGTTCCGGCAATGATAAGCAATATTACCGCTACCCATATACCCAATTTAATATGATAACGGACGATTAACCGAAACATTAAGGCTTGTATTTTTCCTTTGCGAATATACCCGTTTTGTTTACGGCGATGTTTTCGTTTGGGGTATATCCAGGCATAAAAAGCGGAGATGCTCAGGAAAAACAGAATGATACCAACAACATCCCATAATAACCGTCCGCTTAATCCGAACACATCACCGTCATGCAGGTGAAAAAACAAATCGATGAACGATACCCTGCGTTGCTTTTCCGTACGTTCCAAAGACGCCTGGTTGAAATCAAATACATGCGCCGATAAGTCGCTGCGATAGACATTGGATTCTGTAAATGCCACCAGATGATCATCCGTCTGCACAATCTGTTTGGTTTTTTCGGGGTGATGGCCGAGCGCGACTTTTTTCCATTGTTCTGTTTTGAGATCACATTGATACAATCCGCCGTCCGTTGCAGCTAACAACCGGTCGGGCTGTCCTTCCGGTTTATATAGATGATTGGTTTTAAGGTAATACGGGGATTGCGGAAATCCTTCTCCCATCATGGATGTAAACGTTTGTCCGCCGTCAAAGCTTTCCCATACGCCGTTTTTACCTCCGATGATCATGCGTTCGTTATGATCACCCGTATAAACCGCACTGATTAAGCTGCTCCGATTCCAGTTGTCGATGTCATAATGTTCCGGTACCAACCAACTGGGTACGGATACGCCGGCAATCCAATGGGGATGATTGAGGAGTATACCTGAAATACTCATCCACATTAAAAACAGTACCAGAACTAAACCGATATATTTATGAATCCATTTCGATAATTTTGTCAGACGGTGCATGTAAATATCCTTCTACATCCATTTGCGTGGGCGTCGTTCATCAATTTGCGTTTTTATTGATTTTTTTAGTGTTAGGTTTATTCGACCATTTCTTTCTCAAGTTTTTTGGCTTTGGGGAACACAATGTTGTTTTCCAGATGAATATGCTGATGCAAATCCGTTTCCAGTTCGTGGAGTTTATGATAGACGTATTTAAACGTGTTGCACGCATCCTCCGGCGGGGTGTATCCGTTGGTTAAGTGATTCAGTTTTTTCAGGTAGTTTCCGGCGTTATCGTGTTCCATCTCCATGACGTTTATGGGTTGTTCAATATTTCCGCAGTGGAACTCTCCGACCGACTGTTCCTTATTTTGTGCGGCCACGAGTTCATTCACATAAGGGAATAAGACCTGTTCCTCTTTTTGCAGATGGGCGCTCAATTCGGTAGTCAGCTCTTCGAATATTTGGGCAACCTGGCGGGTTTCGGGATGATTCTCACCGTGCTTTTCGGCCACCTTATGCACCAGCGGTGGTAACTCTGAAGCAATTTGCCGCACAAACCGGTGATGATTCTGCACGATGTAAGCGACCAGGAAATCGATATCCCATTGATTGAACCGGTTAAGTGCTCCCGGAGTGGTTTCAGTGAAAGACCGAAGTTGTTCTTTTACTTCGCTGGCATTAATATCTTTTTGTTGGCAGGCCTCGGCAATGGTACGATGCCCCCCGCAACAAAAGTCGATGCCAAAGCGGTTAAAGATTTCCGCTTTGCTGTAATCTTCTTTTACAATTTCACTAATGGTTGATGTATTAATGTCAATGGTCGATTGATTTACTTGTTGTTGTATCATGATATCCAACCTTTCTATTTAATTTTCCTTTAAAGACCGGCTATATATCCAGCAACTGTTAGTATGACAAGCTGCATACCGTAAACGAATTCATACATTCCGATACGTTTAACCGTCAGTTTTTGGCGAAACCGGCTTAACCCTCCATAGGCGCGTATACAGAGAATGGTTACCGCAAGGGCTGCCAGCCAGGGTATGAGTTGATTAACAGCCAAAATGACCATCACCGGTAGTATCAAAGCGTGTGTCCAGTGAGATGGTTTCACGTAGGCATTATTTCCTTTTTGCAATTGTAAACGGGCCCGGATATAAATCGTGGTGGATATGGCCCGGCTCAGAATAACCGCTAAAACGCCTAATGCCAGGGGAAGCTGCCAACCGGCAGCCAGCAAAATGCTCATGGCTACCAAACCCATAGCGGAAGCCCCGATCATTCGGGTATATAATTTCCGGTCAAATCCCAAAATCTCTAAAAAGAAATAAACCACCATTACCGATAGGGCAACAATCAGAGGAATAACTGTTACAATGTTAGATTGAGCCATAAAAACAGATAACCCGGCCAGGGCCAGTATGGACAATGTTGCTGCCAGTGTGAGTGCAAACGATTTGTACTTCTGTCCCGCGTTTAACGCATTAAGCATGGGTTGATGAGCCAAAAACGCCAACACCGCAGAAATGCCCAGTAAAAAGCCATCCCACGTGAAGCCAATGATCAGTGCTATGAACAACGGTTCCAGGACAAATCCCCAGGAACCATGTTCACGCGGAAGGACCATGTTCCACCGGTTATTGGACCGGTACTTTGTTTTATCCATTTGAATAGCGGATTTTGGGTGCATGTGTTTGAACTTATTTCCGGTTATATAATGGAATCAATGGCATGGTTGACCGGACGGGAAAACCATGCCGATTATTTAATTAGCGGATTTGAAAAGCACCTTTATCGGTGCTTACGTCTTCTTTGATTTCCTCTTTTATGGACCAGCCGCCTTTGGTACCGGCTACAAACCA
>WJIP01000244.1 GCA_014730185.1 Caldithrix sp.
TAAGAAGCTTGCGAATTTCCTGCTTCATACCCGCTCGTTTTTTCATCATTTCGGTATGGAGCTCGCCGATCTTTTCAATTTTGGCATTAATCTGACCCATATTTATTCGGGTGGCGGTGGAAAGTGTGCGCAGTTCAGCTCTTAATTCCCCCATCTTATTGCGCAGCGGTAACATATCTTTCAAATGAACGGTGCGTAAATTACTGACCTTTTCCTTTTGATCTTCGGTTAAATCCGGAATGCGGGGAATTTGGTCATGATCATCATCCATCCAATGCTGGCACCGATCCATGTTTGGTGGCCCGGAACTCATGGGGCGTTTATCGCCATAAGGCTGAGCCTGAAGGATAAACGCTGTGAATAAAAAGGTACTCATAAATAAAAAAAACTTTTGACGCTTCATTTTGAATCTCCTTCTACATTAGTGAAACTTTGATCCGTTAAAAATGTCCTACTCTGCTTTATTAAATAAGACGTTACCGATAAAAAAAACTTGTGCTCAACTGCATTCTTAATCAAATCACACGGCCTCTATTAATATCAACCGTTCAAGGCATGGAAACATCGTTCAATTTAAATATATTAGCCGTCCGTTTGAGAATCACTTTCATGACAGTTCCGGTTTACTGGTGCTGCAGCGGATGGCTGAGCCGTTGGTCAGATTCCTGAAAATTGCTAAAACATACAGATCTTCAACCGCTTCATTGTTGCAATTAACGAAGTGAATCTACCGCTCTAAAGCGTGGGGGCCGAAAAGGCCGGTTGTAAAACTCACCTGAGCGACCGGAATGATGGGGTTGGACCCGCTCAATCATTTGACGCATCAACCGTCGCATCCGTACTTTTTGCCGGTCGTTTAGCAAAGATCGAATTTCCACTAAATGACGGGCAATCATACGTTCTCGAAAGCCTTCTTTCCGGCCGATTTTTTCGCTCAGTGAATCGATCACCGATTGTTCAGGATTATCATCAAATATTTGAGCAATCAAGCGGGCTTTGAGGCCTCTAATATCGTTATCTAAAGACTTCATTTCCTGAAAATGATTTTTACGTGAAGCTCTGATTGCCGACATTTGTTTTGCAGAAAGACCCATTTCTTTCTTAAAAAAATAGGGAACAGCATCGCGTTCATCATTGCTAATTTTAGCGGGCGGAGGCAAGGCCGGACGACTCACATGCACATACCACAAGCTTCCTAAACTCATCAAGTTTAAAACAATCAAAACAATAATGACCAACACGGTCAGTCGGTGTTTGGCAAAAATGTCCATAATTTATTCCTGAATCATTTGGTTCAAAATGTCTTCATTTTGTCGCTCGAGAGCATATTCACTGGCAATCGTTGACAAGTATTTGTTGTGTATAACCATTTGTGATTTTTGGTCTTGGAAAAAGAAGATTCCCGATACAATATTTAATATAGTAAACATGGTAAGCGCTGCCGCTCTGGCTGGTGTCAAAAGTTTACCGAAGTTATTAACACGGTACCCCCATTGCTGTTCTTGCTTTAATTGGTTTTCAATACGTGTCATAAAAAAAGCATTAGCAGAAATTTTTGTCAGATGGTCGAAAGCTTCCAGCGTTCGTTCTATTTCCCGTTCATTTTTTTGTTTTTTATTCATCCAATTACCCTTTCAATAATTAGACGATACACAATACAATTTCTTGTTATTTAAGTTCTTTTTCATCGAAATACCGATATAACATTTTCCTAAGATTTTTTTTTGCCCTATGTATCAACGCTTCAACCGCTGAAACAGACATATCCATAATTGTGGCAATATCCTTGTTATTAAAGCCTTCGTATTTACTTAATGTAATGGCTATCCGTTGGTTTTCCGGTAGTTTATCCACGGCTGCTTTTAATATCCTGGATCGTTCATCCAGGTTTAAAGCTTCATCCGGATTATAATTATCGGATACTATTACAGTTTGTTCCTCTTCCGGAAAACCGAAAATTCTCTTTAAGTGACCCAATCGTTTTTTACGTTTTTGCATACGTTGAAAATCTAGGGATTTGCTTATGGCTATGCGATAGATCCATGTCGATATCTGAGCTTCATGTCTGAATTGATTGAGGGATCGGTATACCTCTACAAAAACCTCCTGTGTTACATCTTCGGCATCCTCACGGTTGTGCAAAAATCCATAACACGTGTTAAGAACCATATCCTGATAGGCATCAATAAGATTCTTCAATTCATAGAATTTCTGGCTCATCCCAATCTCAACTTAATACCATGAGTGCGGCTCAGTTTATTACAACATACACTAAATGAATTAGACGTCATCCTTTTACGATTCTTGTGCATCGATATATTTATTATAAAAAATTTTGAATACTGCTTTCAAATTGATGTGCAGATGGTTAATTTACAGATAAAATATCTGGTATAACAACTTCAACGGACATCAAAATGTATAATAAAACTTATAGTCAAGGTATAGGCCTCGTTTTTTTAGCCTTTTCTTTTTTATTTGCTGATGATCTAGTACGTCAGCCCGCCGCTGCCGGTACGTTTTACCCCGAAAATCCTCAAAAATTGAAACGGTTTGTTAATAACTTGTTGCAACAAACAGCGGAACCGTCTATTGATGGAGAAATTACCGGACTAATAACACCACACGCCGGTTATATTTATTCCGGGAAGGTTGCAGCCTCCGCCTATGCCGCTTTGAATGGTCAACGAGTACACCGAATCATCTTAATTGGCCCGAGTCATGTGGCTCGTTTTAAAGGTGCCGCCATATTCAATGGTACGGGCTATTCCACCCCCCTGGGAACAGTTCCTATTGATCAGGATTTTTCACAAAAACTAAGTGAACAACATGACCTGTTGAGATTATCCAGTGATGGCCATACTACCCGATATAAAGGCAGAGGTGAGCACGCATTGGAGGTCCAGTTACCGTTCCTTCAGCAAGTGTTAGGGGATTTCAGGATAGTTACTGTCATAATGGGGAATCAGGATTATGAAACATGCCGGGCTTTGGGCCAAGGTTTAGCCCGACTGATCACCGACCGACAAACCGTTATTATCGCCAGTTCCGACTTGTCCCATTATCATTCTTACAAAAAGGCCGTTCACCTGGATAATCAGGTTATTAAGGCAATCAAAAACTGGGATTACTTAAATTTATGGCGTAATATTCAAAATGGTGTTTGGGAATCCTGCGGTGCAGGACCGATTGTCGCCACGATGATGGCAATAGAAAATTTGGGAGCGACTCAGTCGCGTTTATTGCAATATGCCAATTCAGGAGATGTACCTAAGGGGCAGCACGATCGGGTAGTAGGCTATGCGGCGTTTGCATTTTCTTTTTCCAATTCCCAATACAAATCGCAATCATCGGGATTAAATTTGAAGCCATGTGATCAAAATGAACTGCTTCAGCTTGCCCAAAAATCGGTGGAGCAAGCCGTACTGCATAACAAACCACTGAACATGGAACAATCCGAAAATTTTCGGCTGAATCAACCACATGGCGTTTTCGTAACTTTAAATGCGAATGGAAAACTGAGAGGCTGTATTGGTTATACGGCTCCGGTTCACCCCCTATGTCAATTAGTGTGTCGGGCAGCATTTGCCGCTGCGAAACATGATCCCCGCTTTACACCGGTTACCCCGGATGAATTGCACGGTTTAACTTTTCAAATTTCCGTATTGTCGCCGTTCCGGCGGGTTTTGAATTTCAGGGACATCAAAGTCGGAAAACACGGGCTTTTAGTTAAATGCAATCGGAAAGAAGGTTTGCTTCTGCCACAGGTAGCGGTAGAACAAAAATGGGATCGGCAAACCTTTATCGAACAAACTTGTTGTAAAGCGGGCCTACCCCCTGATGCCTGGAAAGATGAAGGCACGGATTTTTATCAATTTACAGCTTTCGTTTTCGGCAATTAAGCATCATGTGTATCGATTTAAATAAACATCAACTGTTTTATCCTTAAAGCATAATAGTCGATTACACCCCACTATTGGATAATTTTTTTACGCGATGATATAAGAGAACCAATACCAAAAGGATTAAAAGATTCATCGCCATTATTAAACGGGCAGCATAAAAATAGCCAAACACTGGAATAAAGACCGTGCTCATAAGGAAAGAACCCGCAAGAGCTCCCATCAGATCGACACTATAGAGCATGCCGGCATTAACCTTTTCAGAAGGCCTGGTATACACATAAAACATATTGGCTAATGGGAAATGGAGTCCACCCACAGCACCCGCCAATATGGATAATGCCGAAAAAAACCACACGCCGAACCAGGTACCACTAAATGAGGGATATCGATGGTGAATGACAAAAAACACCATTAATATTAGGGTAAACATAATGGCGAAACCATGAATTACGGTCAATCGAAGAGTGTCTTTTTCCGGACTCGTTCTGCGCAGCCTTTGATATGCCTTCATTTGATACCAGGCGCTGAAAGCCATCCCCCCCATAAACAGGGCAATGAATACGGCTAATTGGTAATAGACATAGCCATGTAAAGACTGAAACGACAGCATAATCAAGATTTCAAGTGAAATGAGCGTAAACCCCATAACAAACGTCGAAAGCCACGCGCTTCTCTCAGCAAAACGGTCGCCACTCTTTTTACAATAGGAGGGTATAATCATTAGCACCATGATACTCATTATGAGCACTGTAAGCATTACAGGATTTATCTGGGCTAACCACATCGTACTCTTCCTGAAAAATTCAGAAAACTGTGCACTCCACATTACGATATTAAAGTAATAGGCCACCGGCTTGGAATCGGTGTTGACCGGTGCATCATTATCCGCCTGAAATATTGCCTTTATGGGCATTAATCGGTCCCGGTGAAGACGAAACGGAATAAAATATTCCCGGACAAATCGGGTTTGTAAATCACGGGTTTTAAGACGATTGACCAGCGTTTCGCTGGTTAATGGATCATGGGCTGTGGTGATCCGGGCAAAAAAATGCAACGGATCGCCGGGCAGGTAGTCAATCGAAGAGAAAACCGTTTGTAATGTTTTATAAATACATTGCAGATAACGTCTCTGAACATCGCTGATATAATTTTCTGAAGCTTGAACCTTAAAAGACATTAGTCCGTTTGGATTGAGATGTTCCTTCGCCGACCTAAAAAATTCGACCGTATAAAATCGATTCATCTGCGCCGTTGAAGGATCGGGCAAATCCAGAATGATAACATCATATTTTTTATCGGTATGCTGCAGGTAATACCTTCCGTCAACTTTTCTATAATTTATATGAACATTTTTTGTCGTTTGCGGCAATTCGCCAATATGTTCAGCATACAGTTCGATGATGGCTCGATCCATAGAAACATAATCTATCACATCAACCGAGCGGTGTTTAGCTGTTTCCGAAATCAGCGGTATAAACCCGGTACCAATAATTAAGACCTTTTGGGGATGAGCATGTGCCAATAATGCATAGTGCACAGCCTCTTCCGCCATCTGTGGATCCGGATAAGTGAAAAGCGGTGAACCGTTCTGAAAAATCGTTTTATTTTCAGCAATTTCAGTCAGGATTAAATCCCCGTATCGGGAACGTTCCTGGGTAAGAACTTTATAGCCTTCCCACAACGCTGACTGAAAACGATTGTGTGTCAGGCTTGAGATACTTATTACAGCGACAAAAAGGCTTAGATAAATCAAAACCGTAACAATTTTCCCTTTTAATCCCCGTTTGGTTTCCAATAGATACCATGCCGTTATTAAATTTATACCGGCTAACAATCCTGCACTGTAAAAAGAACGCAGGTAAGGTATCAGAATCAAACTTACCAATAACCCGGCAACTACCGATCCAATTGTTTCCCAGATATACACAAAACCGATCGACTCTTCTATGGTTTGATTTTGTTGTGTCCTCAAAAAATGAGTGGCGACAGGAAATAAAGCGCCGTTTAAAAGGCAAAATAAACTTAAAATAAAAAACGAAATCCAGAAAATGGAGGTCAATCCCGGTAGCATTATTCCGACAGTGTCTAAAAGCAACTTAACTGCCGGCATTATGGTAACTATCAATGGAATGATAATCACCATTAGCAGATATATTGAAGCTAATATCAGACCCGAACGTAATCGGTTAATTACGAATCGTCCGCCCAACCAGCTTCCTGCTGCCGTCCATAAGAGCCAATTTGTGAACACGAGACCCAAAGAGAGTTCGTTGCCCTGAAACAGGCTGAGCATTTGTCGCATGAAAATTATCTGGGCTGTCACTGTATTGAGTCCAATGACCATAAATATCAGTACAGTAGGCGAGATACGAAAAGAATCAGTAGAGAAAATTGTGCTTTTTCGGTTCATTGTGAAGATTATGATAAATTTGTGAACAGCGTGTGATAAAGCCGTAATGAAGACGGCTTATGTTAACAATGTAAATTTGATGACATGTTTATGTTTTGTCAAGACACGATGGATATTGTTGCATATTGACTAAGGAGACCGGTGTAATGCGATTCATTTCCCTCTTAATGTTGTTATCTTTTCTGTTGATTTCAATCTCGTGTAAAGATCAAATTACCTCCACCTGCGAAACTGAGATTAATGTTAATACGCCACAGGGTCCTGTGACACTGGCCTGGATCCAGGATAATGTTTTTGATACCCACTGCGTGAGTTGCCACGGTAGCAACTTGACTCAGGCCGATTTAAATCTGGCGGACGGCCAGTCATACAATAACCTGGTTAACATCCCGGCCACAACATCCAACCTGGATAGAGTTAAACCCGGAGAACCCGAAAACAGCCATCTAATGGAACGATTAACGGGTGAAGGAGCGGCTATAATGCCTCCCGCCGGCCCCATAAATCAAGCTTTGATTGATTCTGTTGCTTCCTGGATTGAACGCGGCGCCCCTCAAAATTAACAAATAATAGGAGGACTTTTCTATGCGATCCATAATACTATCTCTAATTCTGGCACTGGTGCCGGTACTCCATTTGGCGGCGGAAGAATTTCATGTTGACAAAGACCGTGATAATAAAGTCAAATTCATATCCGATGCTCCTATTGAAGAGTTTGAAGGCGTTACGGATTATATTGATGGTTATGTCTATTATGAAGGCGGTGATTTAACAAACAGCTCCGCTCTTTATTTTGAAGTGGACTTGAACAGTATCGATACAGGAATTGGTTTGCGTAACCGGCATATGCGTGAAAATTATCTGGAAACGGACAAGAAAAACTATCGCTTTACTCACTATAATGGAAAGATTATCGAAGCCACTCCTTCAGGTGAAGGCACTTATGACGTCGTAACCGAAGGCAATTTGTTTATCCACGGACAAACCAATAAAGTGCAAATTCGAGGTACAATGCACCAAGAAAATTCCCATTATCACATTCATGCCGAATTCGAGGTCAAATTATCCGATTACAAAATCAAAATTCCATCGGTCATGTTTTATAAAATTGATGAGAATATGCAGTTAATTCTCGATTTTTATGTTAAAGAACACCAAGAATAACGGAATCCAGGAGGCACATTGATGGTCATTAAAATATTCCCGTTACTGATCATTTTGGCTGTTTCAACACTCTACGGTCAGCCCGATATCAACTGGGAGCGTGAGCAACCCACAGCAAAAACTGCGCTTCATCTATTCCATAGTAAACAGGTTGTTAATTTCCCCACATCCGAAACCTTAAAAAGTGGCGAATTTGAGTACGAAATATCCCACCGATTTTTACCGGCCATTGATGGTGAAAACGTAATGTTTGGCATCGACGGACCGGCTCATATCCGCATGGCGCTGGCCTATGCCATCACCGATCGTATGATGATCAATCTGGGACGAAGTAACGCCAGTGACAATATTGATCTGCGCGTAAAATACCGGTTGTGGGAAAAAGATCACTCTCTGCTACCCCTGAGTGTGGCTGCCCGGGCGGGAGGTGCCTGGAGTACGGAAGTTATTAATCGGGACAAATCGGACAGCAAAAACATTCAATATTATGGCCAGGCCATATTCAACACTCTGATTAAAAAGAAGGTCGGTATTGGTGTGGTACCTTCATATTTATATAACAGCCATATTTATTGTCAGGAAACACAAGATTCTTTTACTTTGGGCAGTTACATCCAGGTATATCTGACATCCATGCTGAGTATATACGCCGAAACCAACACGACCATCAGCGGATGGCGCCAATATCATAATCCGGTCAGCTTGGGCATTGAGCTGGAGACCGGCGGTCACTTTTTCAAAATTTTTGTGGGGAATAGTTCGCATCTTAATCCCTCGCAATATTTAGCAGGAGCCGATAAAAAATTTGGCAGTTACACGCGTCTGGGTTTCAATATCACCCGTATATTGACGTTTTAGCAACTTTTCCATTCACTCAAATCCATAACATAAAGGAGGTACTATGCGCAATGCTTTTAAGCTTTTAACCATGGGACTGCTGGTAACCATTGTTTTTGCAGCATGCAGCAGCTCTAATGACTCCAACGATGATAAAGCTCAGGAATTTATAGCAACGTTGGATGATTTTCAGGGATACACCAGCTGGACGAAGGTGCACACCGCCACAGGCGAAGATCCGTTGCTGGGTGACGCCCATGGAGCCAAAGCGCCGCTTACCCGCAATGTTTTTTTTAAAGATAACGTTCAACCTGATAATGGCAAATATCCCAATGGAACCCTGATTGTGAAAGAACTCCGCGACGGCAATGGTGACCTGGCCGGCGCTCTGACGATGATGGTCAAACGCGGCGGGGATTTTAATCCGGATGGTGACGGCTGGGAGTGGTTTATGACCACAACCGACCTGGATACCGTTCTCACTCAGGGTGATAATGCTACAGCAGGCGGTGGCATGTGCGCCAGTTGCCATGCCGCAGCCAATACCAACAACAATGGTACGGACTGGGTTTTCAGTCGGTAAGTTTGGTTATGTGACGTTTTACATCAACAGGATTCTCAGCAGGATTATGGGGGTCCTGTTTTCCTTTTTTTTCACCTTTGATACCCTTCGTTTTATTTAACTGAACGATACATTACAATTTGATTATTCAATATAGGTACATAGCTGCTGCGTTTCCTGCCCCTCATGCCTCAATATCAAATGCATTGTGTTTGCAAAAAGAAATATACTTTTTACTAAAGCCTAAATAATTTAAGACGATTGTGGAATCGGCATTGACAGCAGCAACCAATGTGTATTCAATATCTTAATTGGATTAATTCGGCGACTCACCTGTTTTATAAATGTTAGTCAATAGAGAAAACGATAAAAATAAATTACCTATCCTAAACATTACAAAAAACATTGGAGGTCGTATGAAAACCCCTAAAACATTTTTAACGGCTTTATTTATCCTTTCCTTTTCGATTTATACGTATGCCCAGGATAAGGGAAAAGATCATCCCGCCATGTCCCGGTATGAAGGCGCCGAATTAGTAGCCTGGCAGCAATTCGACTATGTACCTTATGTTTTGGGTACCGGTCCGCAGGAACAAAAAGACGAGACATTCCGGGGACATAACAAATATTTTTCCGAGTATGTGGATTTAGAAGGCAGGTTAACCCGTATTCAATACCGGCTTCCCAAGTCTGAAGGCTTGTTCAAAGTTTATAAAAATTATGAACAGGCTTTAAAAAACGCCGGTTATCAAATACTGTTTACCACCTCGGATCAAGAGAGCAGTTGGCCGTTCTGGAATGAAATCGTTTATCATAAGGAGTGGGGTATCAATGCCATTAAGGGTGAGGGATTTGAAGATCCGTTTGGCCGTTACGGCTTTCGTTACATCGCTGCAAAGGGGATGTATGATGGCAACACTATTTATTTTGCGCTCTTCTTAAATAATTATAACGATTACATTTATATCACCCAGGATGTGGTTGAAATCAATCCATTGGAAAGCGGTTTGGTAAGCGCACAAAAAATTGAAGATAATATCAAATTAAGTGGTTTTATTTCGATTTACGGCATTCATTTTGACACAGGTAAATGGAATATCAAACCTGAATCGGAACCGGCGCTTAAGGTAATTGCCGACTTTCTTAAGGGACATGCCCAAAGTCGGTACTATATTGTTGGTCATACGGATAATGTCGGCAATTTTGCAGATAATATGACACTCTCTGAAAAAAGGGCCCAAGCGGTTATGACGGCATTAACTACGGAGTACGGGGTGGATCAGAAACAAATTCAAGCCTATGGCGTGGCCTCTCTATGCCCCATCACTTCAAACCGTACCGATGCCGGAAAAGCTAAAAACCGGCGCGTGGATATCGTCGAACAATAATTCATATATATCGGAATAAACATAAGGTGTTAAAGGATTATATTGTTTTAAACGAATCAACATCATGTTATTGATATTTTCAAATGACCGGAAAGTCGTATCACAGATGTTGTAAGCTTTTACCTATTTGGGCGGATAAACGATAAGGGTAATCAAAATTCATGCAATCCAATGCGGAAACTCCCGAGCTCTATATTGAAGATTTACCGGATGACCGAAAACCGGTTATACAAAAATTAAGAGCGATTATACTGGATAACTTGCCAGCCGGTTTTGCCGAATCTATGAATTATGGTATGATCGGCTATGTTGTCCCACATTCCGTTTATCCGCCGGGATACCATTGCAATACCCAACAGCCATTGCCGTTCATGAACCTAGCCTCCCAGAAAAACTATATTGCCTTGTATCATATGGGAATTTTTGCTGACAGTACTTTGCACGAGTGGTTTACCCAACAATACATAAATCAAACCGGTAAAAAACCGGATATGGGTAAAAGTTGTATCCGCTTTAAAAACTTAAAGAACATTCCCTTTGATTTGATCGGCGAACTTGCCGGCAAAATGTCTTCTCAAAAATGGATTGAAATTTACGAATCGAATATAAAACGATAGTATCACAACCATTTTTTCATGCAAATTTTCCTTCCAATAGGACTCAAAGGCATTCATAAATACATAGAAATAAAACAGCTATTTTTTGTGTTTGATAATTGTCTGTATCAAACAATGTTTTTATGAAAGGAATCAAAGTTGTCAAAAAAAATTTATTCTGAAATAGATATACATGCTGATTCAAAGGCCATCTGGCGTACACTGATGGAATTCGATAAATTTCCCGATTGGAATCCGTTTATCCAGAAGATAGATGGAAATCCACAGAAAGGTGAACGGTTGTATGCCCGTATGCAGTTGAATAGCCAAAAACCGATGGTGTTTAAACCATATGTACGCAAGGTCGTTGAACATAAACATTTTGAGTGGCTGGGACATCTTCTTATTCCCGGTTTGTTCGACGGGCGTCACATTTTCCGATTGCAGGAAAATGGCAACGGAACAACAACTTTTATACAGGAAGAAATATTCTCGGGAATTCTGTTGCCCTTTTTGCACAAAAACCTGGAAAAGAATGTGCCCCTCAGTTTTGATGCTATGAACCAGGCTCTGAAAAAACAGGTGGAAGACAAAAATCACAGCACCTGACCGATTGTATCTTTTTTTTATCGAATGAATTTAATTACGGTAATCGATTTATTAAATTATGTTCAATCTAACAGTATAAAGAAATTTAATATTTTGTTTATATATGAAATTTTATACATTGGCAACAATGATTATGATCGGTATGGATCAAAGGTCAAATTTTCTAAACAGAGGACTTCATAATGCAAAACTTAGAAAATAATAAAAACCTCACCCCTGAAGAACTGGAAACGTTGGAATGGCTTGAATCGATAGACTATGTCATTGAAAACGGTGGCCCGGAACGGGTACGGGATTTACTGCATGAAATTCAAAAACGGGTTTACAGTGCCGGTATAAAATTACCATTCAGTGCCAATACACCTTATATGAACAGTATTCCGGTCGAAGAGCAACCGCCATATCCCGGCAGTCGTGAAATCGAACGGCGTATAAAAAGTATTATCCGCTGGAACGCTATGGCCATGGTGGTGCGGGCCAATCGAAATGAAAACGGTATCGGTGGACACATTTCCACCTATTCCTCAGCGGCCACTCTGTACGAAGTTGGTTTTAATCACTTTTTTCGGGCACCCGCTGATGATTTTTCCGGTGATATGGTCTATTTTCAGGGCCATGCTTCTCCGGGTATCTACGCCCGGGCATTTATGGAAGGCCGAATTTCAGCAGAGGAATTAAAAAATTTCCGGCATGAATGGCACAAAGAAGGCAAAGGCCTGCCCTCTTATCCCCATCCCTGGCTGAAACCCGATTTCTGGCAATTTGCAACCGTTTCCATGGGACTTGGTCCCATCATGGCTATCTACCAAGCCCGTTTCAACCGTTATCTGGAGGACCGGGGTCTTAAAAAACAAGGGGATGAAAAGGTTTGGGCCTTTCTGGGAGATGGCGAAACCGACGAACCCGAAGCCTTAGGCGCTATTTCTTTAGCTGCCCGTGAAGGATTGGAAAATCTGATTTTTGTGATCAATTGTAATTTACAACGCTTGGACGGACCCGTTCGTGGTAATGGCAAAATTATACAGGAGCTGGAAACCGTGTTTCGCGGTGCCGGGTGGAACGTTATAAAAGTGATCTGGGGCAGTGACTGGGATCCCATTATTGCCAAAGACAAAGACGGCCTTTTGATAAAACGTATGGGCGAAGTTGTCGATGGCGAATATCAAAACTATGTTGTTAAAGGTGGCGCTTATTTACGCAAAAATTTCTGGGGCAAATATCCCAAGCTTCTTAAACTGGTCGAACATCTGTCCGATGAACAACTGGCAAAATTGCGTTTGGGTGGTCATGATCCCGAAAAAGTTTATGCCGCCTATCACAAAGCTGTCAATCATACAGGCTCGCCCACAGTCATCTTAGCCCGGACGGTTAAAGGATATGGCCTGGGTGAAGCTGGTGAAGGCAAAAACATCACCCATCAGCAGAAAAAACTTAATGAAAACGAATTGCGTGAATTCCGCTCACGGTTTGGTATTCCCATTTCAGATGAAGATATCGATACCTTGCCATTCTATAAACCGGAAGATGATACTCCGGATATGCAATATCTGATGGAGCGCCGTAAACAGCTCAAAGGATTTGTTCCAACCCGCCGTATTAAAAGTGATCCTATCCCAAAACCGGATAGTGAATTGTTTAAAGAATTTCAGGATGGAACGGGCGATCGGGAAGTGTCCACAACCATGGTGTTTGTGCGCATGCTGTCCAAGTTGTTAAGGGATAAAAATGTAGGCAAAAACATCGTACCCATCGTTCCGGATGAAGCCCGTACCTTTGGTATGGAGGCTCTGTTCCGTCAGGTTGGAATTTATGCCCATGCCGGTCAGCAGTACGATCCGGTGGATAAAGAGAGCCTGTTATACTATAAAGAGGCCAAAGACGGTCAGATTCTGGAAGAAGGTATTACTGAATCGGGTTCAATTTCATCCTTTATTGCAGCCGGAACAGCATACGCTAATCATGGTATTAACGCCATCCCGTTTTTTATCTATTATTCCATGTTCGGATTACAACGTGTTGGCGATTTAGTATGGGCGGCGGCAGATATGCAGACCCGGGGATTTTTGATTGGCGGCACTTCCGGACGAACAACCCTGGCTGGTGAAGGATTACAACACCAGGACGGCAACAGTCATTTACTGGCTTATCCCGTACCCAATCTCAAATCTTACGATCCTGCTTTTGCCTACGAATTAGCCGTCATTATTGAAGACGGTCTTCAACGAATGTATGTGGATCAGGAAAAAGTGTTTTATTATTTAACTGTGATGAATGAAAATTATCCACAACCTAAGATGCCCAAAGGCAAACAGGTAAAAGATGGAATTATTAAAGGTATGTATAAATTCAAAACGGCATCGCTGAAAAACGCAAAAAACCACGCCCAGCTTCTGGGTAGCGGCTCCATATTGAACAAGGTGATTGCAGCTCAGAAAATTTTGGAAGAAAAGTATGATGTGGCGGCCACCGTATGGAGTGTAACAAGCTATAAAGAATTGCACAAAGACGCTTTGATGACCGACAGGGAAAACATGCTGCATCCGACTAAAAAAGAAAAAACACCTTATATAACGACCACATTAAAAGATGCTAAGGGTGTTTTTGTAGCTGCATCCGATTATGTCCGGGCATTACCGGAATCCATTTCCAAATGGCTGCCCGGTCCGCTGATCTCCCTTGGAACCGATGGTTTCGGACGAAGCGACGGTCGCCGACATTTACGTGACTTCTTTGAAGTCGATGAGCGTTATATCGTACTGGCCACCCTGTATTCATTGAAAAAGGAAGGTAAAATCAAAGGTGATGTGGTAACCAAAGCCATTAAAGATATGGATATTGATGCGGATAAAGCCAATCCGTTCATCAGTTAATGATATTAATAACAATATGAGTGCATAAAAAGGAAAACGGTTATGGCCATTGAATTCAAAATACCCGAATTAGGTGAAAATATAACCTCCGGAAAAGTCGCCAGTGTGCTGGTCTCTGCCGGAGATACCGTGGAAGAGAACCAATCCGTACTCGAACTGGAAACCGATAAAGCGGTTCTCGAAGTTCCCTCCGAGGTTGCCGGTACCGTTAAAGAAGTAAAAGTAAGCGAAGGTGATGAAGTCGAAGTCGGTCAGATAGTCATTATTTTTGAGGAGGGACAAGAACAAGCAGAAGCTCCGGCTGAACAAACCCAAGACAAAAAAAGCGCCAAACAGGAAGAAGAAGGTAAAGAACAAGCGACTCAACCGGTCGAAGAAACACCTACTCCCGCAGAAGAAACACCAGACTCAGAGCAGCCGCAAACGACCAAAGCAGCAGCTCAAACCATTGAGTTTAAAGTGCCCAATCTGGGAGAAAACGTTGACGCCGGTTCGGTCGCCAAAATTCTGGTTTCTGTTGGCGATCAAATCAAAAAAGATAATACTTTACTGGAGCTGGAAACGGACAAGGCTGTAGTGGAAGTACCTGCCGAACAAAGCGGTACAATAAAAGAAATTTTGATCAAAGAGGGTGATCAGGTGGACGTTGGTCAGCATATCCTGACCATCGAAACATCGGAATCCGCCGAAACTAAAACGGGTGCCCAAAAAGAAGAGCAGACGAAAACAGAAACCGAACCGTCTAAAACCGAGACGGAATCTGCGCCTGCACCGAAAAAAGAAGAACCCGCTCCTGCACCGCAATCGACTACCAAACCGAAGCAAGAAAGGAGCGATCAGGGCAAAAGACCATTGGTTCCGGCAGCGCCTTCGGTGCGTCGCTTTGCCCGTGAAATTGGTCTGGATATTGTTAATGTTCCCGGTTCCGGTCCGGGGGGACGGATAGGCATTGAAGATGTTAAAGTTTACTCCAAGCGACTGCATCAACAGCGGGCCGCCTCCGATACGGTGCTGAAAGGCGTTCAGGCTGAAGCCCTGCCCGATTTCAGCAAATGGGGCGAGGTGGACCGGCAATCCATGAACAAAGTTCGGGAAACCACGGCCCGCCACCTGAGTTACGCCTGGACAACTATTCCACATGTGACGCAGTTCGATAAGGCCGACATTACCAATCTGGAAGCACTCCGTAAACAATACGGCCCCAAGGCCGAAGAAGCAGGCGGCAAGCTGACCGTAACCGCTATCTTGTTAAAGATCATTGAAGGAGCCTTGAAAAAATTTCCTCAATTTAACGCCAGTATCGATATGCAGAATAAAGAGATTATTTATAAGCACTATTACAATATCGGAGTGGCCGTGGATACGGAACGGGGATTATTGGTGCCGGTGGTCAAAAATATCAACACCAAAAATATTATTGAACTATCCAAAGAATTGCGGGAATTATCAAAAAAAGCCCGCGATCGAAAACTGGCACTGGAAGATATGCAGGGCGGTAATTTCAGTATATCCAATTTGGGCGGTATTGGCGGGACAGCGTTTTCGCCGGTGGTTAATGCACCGGAGGTGGCCATACTGGGCGTTTCACGTGCGGAGATGGAACCGGTATACCAGGATGGCCAATTTGTTCCGCGGCTCAGAATGCCCTTAGCCTTATCTTATGATCATCGATTGATCGATGGTGCCGATGCGGCTCGTTTTTTAAGATGGGTTTGCGAAGCTCTTGAACAACCTTTCCTGTTGTCTCTGGAAGGTTAGAATCAATCATTGCCAAGCGGAGAATCGAAATGAGTGACATTACGAAAACACATCTGGCGGTCATTGGTGCCGGACCCGGTGGTTATGCGGCCGCCTTTCTGGCTGCCGATTTAGGTTTGGATGTAACAGTTATTGATCCTGAAAAAAATCCGGGCGGCGTGTGTCTCTACCGCGGATGTATTCCATCTAAAGCCTTATTGCATGTGGCTAAGCTGATTAATGAAACGCGGGAAGCAAAAAAATGGGGCATCACCTTTGCATCACCGGATATTAATGTGCAGCAACTACGGGACTGGAAAAATGATGTAGTTAAAAAATTAACGGGTGGATTAGGGCAACTGATCAAGCAGCGCAAAATCAACCATATACAAGGCAGAGCACATTTTTTAGATTCCAATACGATTGAAATTATTAATGAAAATTCGGATAAAAGTCGCCTGCAGTTTGATTATGCCGTTTTAGCCACCGGCTCCCGACCCGCTAAGATCCCGGCTTTATCCGTTGATAGCCCCAGATTGTTGAATTCCACTTCCGCCCTGAATCTGGAAGATGTTCCCAAGTCCCTTCTGGTTATCGGCGGTGGTTATATCGGTCTGGAAATGGGCAGCGTTTACGCTGCCCTGGGTAGTAAGGTTTCCGTTGTGGAAATGATGCCAAACATCTTACCCGGCGCCGATAAAGACCTGATCAAGATTCTCAAAAAAAGTCTAGATGAAAAATTCGATAAAATCATGGTCAATGCCAAAGTGACCAATATGAAAGCTTTGGATGATGGTATCCGCGTTTCCTTTGAAGGAGACGATGTGCACCAAAACAATCAGAAGTTTGATAAAGTACTTATGTCCATAGGGCGTCAACCAAACTCGGATGGACTGGGACTGGAAAACACTTCCGTTAAGACCGATCAAAAAGGCTTTGTTGTGGTGGATGATCAACGGCGCACCGCCGATCCCAGTATTTATGCCATCGGTGATATTGCCGGGGAACCTATGCTGGCCCATAAAGCATCCCATGAAGGGCATGTGGCCGTGGAAGCCATTGCCGGTCATAAAGTCGCCTTCGAACCACAGGCCATCCCGGCCGTTGTGTTTACCAATCCGGAAATGGCTTGGGCCGGATTAACGGAAGAGCAGGCTAAACAACAAGGACGCAACGTGGAAGTGATGCGCTTTCCCTGGGCTGCCTCCGGACGGGCCTTGACTATGGATCGTACCGACGGTCTCACCAAGTTGATTGTCGATCCGGAAACAGAACGTATTCTGGGCATGGGTATCGTAGGCGCCGGCGCCGGAGAACTGATTGCGGAAGGGGTGCTGGCTATCGAGATGGCCGCCAATGTAACGGACCTCAAACTATCCATTCATCCCCATCCCACCCTGTCGGAAACGGTGATGGAGAGTGCGGAGATGTTTTTCGGGCAGAGTACCCATATTTACCGGCCCCGTCGAAAAAAATAAATGTGCATGACAGGCAGCTTCAGGCTGCCTTTTTTGTTTTTTAAATGATCAGGGTTTCGTATGTCATAATCGTTCGAAATGCTGGCCCAAGAGCATACAGCACCAATTATCCGTTACTGTTTAATTTTTCATTCGCTGTATTGACCAGAAAGTCCCTGATGGTTCCGGGCTCTCTCAAATCAAAAGCGTGATCCCCAAATGTTTCCTTACTGCAATACTGACAATGTTCTACTTTGTCTTTGTGCTGCTTATGACGTAAATAGGTTAAGCAAACATCATAGATATTAATTTTTTGGAGGTCCGGGTTTAGGCGAATAAGATTATTAAATCCCATAATGCCATAACGCGACTGGCAAAATACCTGCTTGCCATCGGATAACTTTGTACGTCCATATACAACATTAAGCCAGGTGATTTTTTTTGTCAAAGACAGGCGTTCAATTAATTCCTCTACAAATGCAAAATGTATTTGTGGTTTATCATTGGCATCGATTTGCCATTCTTCACCCTCTCCCCGTATATCAATTTGTAAAAATTCATTACCAATAAAATTAAAAACAATATCCGGTTCACTGAGCTTTTGTATTTTTTCATCCGGCAGGGATTGCCAAAAGCTAGTAATAGGCTTTTCAATATGATGAATTGAAGTGTTCGATGGAAAATCTCTGAATGTACGTAGCAAATATTGCATATCGGCATTTTGATCAACAAATATAAACAGGTTTACACTCAGGGCTTTGTAATATGCAATCATTTCCCTGGCAAGGGTTTGCCAGGGAAAAATTAAAATTATAGTTTGATTGTGTATTGCCATCACAACCTCGGCCTTATTTTTTTGATTTAAGTGTTCGGTGAATTGCATTTACAGCCGTTGCGGCCTCA
>WJIP01000245.1 GCA_014730185.1 Caldithrix sp.
AAATAGTACTATATTCATTTTAGCTCCCTACAAAAAGTGTGTATAACGGCCACGGTTAAGCCGCGCGAGCACGCTTAAAAAATACCAAATAATAAAAAGCCGGACGCGTGCTCGCGTCGGGCTTGAACCGAATGTTAAATGCCAAATTACGATAATAGGTTAATATATTACAAATCAATAAATAACCTATAAGCTTCCTTTACCTTTTTACCAAACAGATTGGCTTTAGGATTTTTATTTGGAATACGAATTTCACCAGAAGGTAAAAACAGCCCGGTTGAATAGAGAGTACCTAAAATATCTGCTCTATTTTCGATGGGAAAGCCTGCCTTTTTCCAAAAGTTCTGAATGATCTTAATATAACCAGCCGCATAATGGATGTTTAGTGAATCCCTTTGAAGTTTTTCAATTATTTCACCCGGGGACTTCGAAACCGGTAACATATTATGATAAAAATTACCTGGATAGAACTCTGAAGTTGAATCTGAAAGATTCACCTCTATCCAGTAGGCTGTTTTCATCTTAATTTGACAAAATCCAATCGAACTATTGTGACCGGAATAAGCTAAAGGAATATCAAGCGCATCGTCTTTCCAGTCGTAATTTAAGGTGCGTTCCACAAAGACGATGGCCTTCAGGCAGCGATCATCAATGTTAAATGTAGCGGCGGCCCGTTTGAAGTATACCGCATGCGTTTCAATCAATTGCATGGCCGAATCGGGAGTTTCACCCCGCAAGCTGACCACCAATACTATTATAAAGGCGGGGATTGCAACAAATCCCCGCCTAAAAAAATATGTGCTCATCTAACGCAGCAACAACATTTTGACGGATTGGTTAAATACGTTTGACTTATTTTCCTTCGATTGGGCATAAAACTTTAAGATATACAAACCGCTGGGTACATCGATTCCCGCAGCGTTTGTACCTGCCCATGTTAATGTATTGCGACCGGCCGGTTGGTTGTGCAGCGTGTAGGATTTGATCCTTTGGCCCAGGGTGTTAAAAATATCGATGCGCACGTCGGACAACTCCGGAAGAGCAAACTCGATGCGGGTGGACGGATTGAAAGGATTGGGATAATTGGCCGACAAACCAAATTGTAAAGGCCTTTCATCCGTCTCTTGCTGTTGAACATTATTCTTTTGAGCATCGGCAGCAAGGGTACCGGAGTGTGAATCAAGATAAGCATTGGCTTTGTGGGTGGAAGGTGACTTAGGAAATTCGCTTTCTAAACGGGCGGCCGTCTGTTCGGCCATGGATATGTCATTCAATTCGTGAAAGTAATACATGAATTTTTGAAATAATGCGGTTTCCTGTAAAAACGTACCCGTATACGCATCGTATACCGCATCCGTGGATGCGATGAGGGTTTCTTCATCGGAGGCAGCCGATAACAATCGGGCATAGCCGTAAATCTCTTTTTTATCTTTCTTTTTAGCCAAATCGTTGAGATAGGATTTAAACGCTTTTAGATCATAACCGGCTTTGGCTTCTTCATGGCGGCAAGCTTCCCACAGTATGTCCAGGGCGAAAAAAGACAGGGTGGAATCGGGATTATGTTCAATAATTTCTTTACAAATGGTTTGGGCATCCGTATTTCCGTCAAGGTAAATGAGATTACGGGCAAAGAGCAGTTTATAGCGAATGGACCATTGGGGATCATAATAATCCATCATCTCAACGGACCGGGATTCAGAGGAAGCTTCTGAAGAACCGAAAGTTGAATCGTAAACCGCTGTCTCGGGCGATACGCGGGCCAGCGCGCCTCCGAATACCGGAGAGGACAATGGATGGGAGTAGTCAATAGTCGAACCGTCATGGGCGTAAAACCGTATAGTTTCATACGGCTCCCAATAATTGATCTGGGCCATAACAAAGCAGTCCGTTTCGGCCCAGATATGATAGGAATTACCGGTGATCTGGTTATATCCGCCGTGGGTGGTACAGCTATATTGACCAAGATCAGGATTGCAATCGACGTAGAATTCCAGGTTACTAAACGAATGATCGTAAATATGATTATAACCACGGTAATCGAGGTTGCCCAGCCGGGGAGAGCAGCTTATAAAACCCGAAATACCGCTGACATTATTATCGTGAATCGTGTTATCGCGGATGTCCGGTGAGGATTTGTAGAGCCAAATACCCTGGTCATCATTATTGTAAATTTCATTTCCAATTATTTGAGTGCGGCTGCCCTGAACATCATTGGTTTGCCAAAGATCGATGCCGGAATGACTGTTATTACGGATAATACAGTTTTGGATGTTAGGCGTCGACTGGTTAGCATAGATGCCATAAGCGTTATGTCTGATGGTAGAATTGGAAACTGTACCGGTTGCCTGGTCGTAGAAGCTGACGCCGCGATGGGCATTTTTGATAAGGCAGTTATCAATATTGGCATCTCCATAAATTTTTATACTTTGCCATTGAGAATTGGCCGTTGAGAATACAATATTATCCGATGATGTACCAACCGCATCAAGGGAACCGTTAACAATTAAGCTGATGTCATCTGCAAACTGGATATTTGTGCCTGGAAGAATTGTTAGAGTTGAGTTATTTTTAATAGTAATATCCTCGGTGAATACAAAAGTATTACCAATTCCTCCAATCGTACCACCATCAATCGTAACACCATAATTTTCTAATGTATATTTTAACGCCTCATAGGCATTTACTCTACCATAACCGACTTTTTTTGAATGTCCAGGATTTTGCTGACTCCAATTATAATCATAGAAATTACTATGTACTTTATCAGCCGATTGTCTTATAATTTTCTCAACTTGATGCAATTTTTCACTTTGATTGTAAACTAAATTATCATTCACTGAAAGAATTAAAGCTGCTAATCCAGCAACTTGTGGACATGAGGCGGATGTACCACCGAAATGACCAGTATAGTCACCCGCTTCATCCAATTCATTTTGAATATATCGAGTATGTGGATCTGGGCACCAATCAATACTTTTATTATAACCACCAGATGATTCTATATCAGTAGTCCATGTATTTCCTCTACTTTTCACTATTTCAACTATAAGCTTTCCACGCTCTATACATGTTATACGGTCTATGAGTTCGGGAAGTAAATCTGCACTTGGAGCT
Source organism: Caldithrix sp. (assembly GCA_014730185.1). Taxonomy (GTDB): domain Bacteria; phylum Calditrichota; class Calditrichia; order Calditrichales; family Calditrichaceae; genus WJIP01. Next base: position 3,115 of record WJIP01000245.1, read on the forward strand.
ACAACATCCAGTTCTTCTCCATAGTTACTATAATCGGTTTTAAAGTCATCCTGATCCGTAGCTCCAACTGCGATAACCCCATCGATTGTAGCCATTGTATTTTTAACATAATTTTCACTATCGTTACCGGAAGCAAATAAGACCACACAGCCTTTGCCATCACGTCCCAAAGTCATAGCATTTTCTATAGCCTCACGCAAAGAGACAAAGGGAGGATCATTAATATCGTGTTTGCCGCCCCAGCTATTGCTGATGATATCAGCGCCGTGTTCGCGGGCATAATCGAAACCGGCGGCAATATTATCCAGGCTGGTTATAGCACCATCTGATCCAGAATTTTGGATAGGCATAATCTTACAATTGGGCGCCAAACCTGCAACCCCATCTGAATTATGTGTTGCTGCAATCAGACCTGCACAGGCCATGCCATGCGCTTCATTTTTGTATGGCTCAACGTGTGCTTTATCATCTGAGGATGGTAATAATTTTACAGCATCATATCCTTCAACAATTCGGTCAGAAGGCAAATCAGGATGAACTTCAACACCATCATCAAAAACAGCTACAGTAATATCCGAACTGCCTGTACTGATGTCCCATGCCTCCGGTGCATCAATATCGCAATCATTCGTCTGACTGAAATTCCATTGATATTGAAAATACATATCGTCTGGGTTTCCATAATATTCAAAATCTACAATAAAATCGGGCATGGCCCATTC
>WJIP01000022.1 GCA_014730185.1 Caldithrix sp.
ACAAATGTCAAATCATCATATAAAAATTGGCTGATAATTTCTAAGCGGTTCTTTTCAAAATCTTCCGTGAACATTCGGTGTAAAACAACCTGAAAAAACGGAATACCAACGCCGCTGTATTTGGAACCGGCCTTATATTGTGCATTGGTTATTTGCACGGTGCTCAAGATCATTACCAGCAGAACCATTATTGTGATTAATCGTTTCATAAACTCAATCCTTGCAACTGATTATTTCGATTATTTATCCTATAAATGAAATTTCTTGTATTGTATTGCTATTCGTAACTTTTTTCCGATAACTCGTTAAGTGTCATCTTTTTCTCAATTTAGACTTTTTATTCAAATTTTTATTACAAATTAATTCTGTTTTCATCATTTTAAAAAAATAATGATTTTCATGAACGGGTGATTATCCAATCAAAAATCCGTAAAGCTCGTATTCGCTGGCATCCTCGATGTAAACATCTACTATTGATCCCGGGTCAGGCGCCCTTCCGTTTGCTGTTTTTACATAGACGATATTGTCAATTTCCGGCGCATCTCTGTAAGTTCGTCCGATGAGCATATTATTATAATGATCGTACTCATCAATCATTACCCGTATTCCGGAGTCAATCCATTTTCGGTTGCTTTCCAAAGAGATTTCACGTTGAACGCTCATAATATGTTCCTGGCGCTTCCCGGCAACGTGCTGATCGACTTTATCCTTATTAGAATAGGCACTGGTTCCCTCTTCATCCGAATAGGTAAATGTACCCAATCGATCAAATCGGGCTTCCTCTACAAATTGCAGAAGTTCTTTAAAATCTTCATCCTTTTCGCCCGGATGCCCCAGAATAAGTGTAGAACGCAATGTTGCTTGCGGCACAACTGTCCGCATTTTATCCATCAGACGCCTGATGGAAGTCCTAGTATCGCCACGTCGCATTAACCGCAGCACCCTTTCACTGATATGCTGGATGGGCATATCGATGTATGGCAACAATTTATGATCACCGGCCATTAAACTGAGGACTTCCTGCGGAAAATTCGTTGGATACCAGTACATGACGCGAAGCCAGTCAATCGTTTCGATATCATTTAATCGATTCAGTAAATCTACAATCATTTGCTTGCCGTACAGATCCTTGCCATAATAGGAAGAGTCCTGAGATACCAGGATAATTTCTCTGGCTCCGCCCTGGCTCAAGCGCTGGGCTTCTTCTACCAGACTTTCGATGGATCGGCTGCGGTGCTTACCGCGAATACCGGGGATGGCACAAAATGCACAGGTATGATTACACCCTTCGGAAATTTTCAGATAAGCATAATGGCGCGGTGTTGTAAACCGTCTCATCCTCAGCAGATTATCTACGGCGGCATGGTTCTGCCCCAGTTCCTTAAGGATAGATTGGTAATCTTCCGTGCCGAAAACCGCATCCACTTCCGGCATTTCTTTTTCGATTTCCGCTCGATAACGCTGAGACAGACAACCGGCCACAAACACCTTTTTGGCAGGGTCATCTTCTTTTAACCTCAGAGCTTCCCAAATGGCCTGGATCGATTCTTCTTTGGCATCCGTTATAAAGCCACAGGTATTTACAATTATCACATCAGCTTCCGCAGGTTGTTCACACATATCGAATTGATGTATTTCCAATTGACCCATCAGTTTTTCGGAGTCGACTATATTTTTTGAACAGCCGAGGGTGGTTACATGTATTTTTTTCATGCTCATTCCTTCAGGAACAAACTCTGTACAAAGCTTTGGGGATCAAACAATTCCATATCGTCCATTTTTTCGCCCACTCCGATATATTTTACCGGAATGCCCAGTTTTTGTTTAATGGAAAGCACGGCACCTCCTTTGGCCGTTCCATCCAATTTGGTCAGGAAAATTGTATCGGTTTGCACGCTTTCAATAAACTGTTTAGCCTGACTGATGGCGTTTTGACCGTTACCGGCATCCAGCACTAAAACCACTTCATGCGGGGCATCCGGTATTTGTCTTTCAATGACTCTCCGGATTTTCTGCAACTCATTCATCAAATTGACTTTGGTATGCAGCCGACCGGCTGTGTCGATAATCAAATAATCCGTCTGGCGCGCTTTCGCCGCCTGTATAGCGTCAAAAACCACTGCTGCAGGGTCTGATCCCGATTGATGTTTAATGACTTCACAACCGATCCGTTCTCCCCAGAGATCTAACTGTTCAATGGCTGCCGCCCTGAACGTGTCCGCTGCGGCAAGAAGCACACTCTTACCCAATTGTTTATAATGATATCCCAGTTTGGCAATGGACGTGGTTTTTCCTGTTCCGTTTACGCCCACAACCAGCATCACAAAAGGTTTTTCACTAATCTCTTGATGGGGGGGAGCAATGAGTAAATCCTGAACTTCCTGACGAATGATGGCATACATTTCATCGCTGGTTTCATAACCTTCTTTTTTAACTCGTTTACGAATATGATCGATTAGATGTAAGGTTGTATCCACGCCCACATCGCCGCTGATCAATATTTCTTCCAGTTCCTCCAGCAAATCTTCATCGATTTTGCGCTTGGCGGTCATCATCCGGGTTATTCTGGAAAACACACCGCGTCTGGTTTTTGTTAGTCCTTTATCCACACTTTCATTGCTCATTATTGCAAATCCTCCGAAATCCTTCCCTTAGTAAACGTCTAATCCGTTCAATAGCATTCCTTATAAGTCATATACAAGCCAAATCGATTCAATCTGCCGCCCATTTTTGCATACATCATTTGCCCTTAAAGTTGGGATAATCGTAATTAAACCGTTTTTTAAAGTACCATCGGGTAAAAAAGAAAAGTCCCACCATAACGATCAGATAATAAGGAAATTTCAGGCACACGGCTATAGCAAACATTAAAATGGTAAATTTAGTGGCGCGAACGGCCGTCACTATCTTAGGACGCACTGCTGTATGAATAAAAAAGGGAGCGCTCAACGTTACCACAAACAAGATAAAAAAGTCCGTTTGCCATAATGCCGAGAGCACCGTAAGCAGATACAACAATACCGCCGCATAAATCAAACGTTTAGTTCCGAATTTAACAGCCAACGTATTTTTGGCGGCTAGTCGATCACCATCCCTATCCGGTAAAGTCGTCAATAAATAAAGCGCTGTATTTAACAGAATGTAAGGCAGGCTATCCAAAAAAATACGGTTATGCCAAACATTTACAGCCGTCCAGCCGATAACGAAAGCCAAAAGTCCCATCAGGGCATTGGCAACCAGACTTCTCCATGGATGGTCTTTCATGGCCGTTGGCGGATAATTGTACAGGTAACCGGTGATCACTAAAAACAATACCATGGCGGCCACCGTAATCTCGTTGAACAGCACGGTCAGCATAAAAGCGATAACCATCAACAGGGCTACCTGGCGCAAGGCATCCGAACGTTTAATGTAACCATTGGCAATGATAAACAACTTTTTATTGCCCCGATCGCTTTTTACATCGGTTAGCTGATTGAGCAGAAATACAGCGCCCATTGCCGAGGCAAAAGCCACCATCAATACAAATGCTTTCAGTAAATCTTGGGGAAAAGGATAGGGTTCAAGATAAACTATATTTTCTTTACGGGCTATAAAATAGCCGGCCAGCATGGTTGACCAGCCCGGGAAAAAAAGCATGGGACGCAGAACAAAAAAGTAATCCAGATATGAAAGGAATGATCTATGACTCATTTTCTATCCGAATATGATTTGATAAAATCCATGGCTGATTATCCACATGGGTTTCAACCCGATACACACCCGCATCCTTTACGGCAAATTCAATTTCTTTCCCGGTTTTGCGTTGTACCTGGCGGCCATTGCATATCAATCTTGTATCCGCTGTCCCGGGATTAACCACCAGTAAACGGATCTGTGAGCGGTTTACGATACGGTCTCCCATATCCGCCTGATCATTATCGCTTACGGCCGTAAAACGAAAGGTATTGGCATCCCCGAAGTAATAATTGGAAATAAAACAACGGGCCGCCTTTATGGCTTCGTACACCGTGTCCAAATCTTTTTTGTATTGAGACTGTTTGCCGGTCAGGGGATTCGGCGTTATCACATGGGTTCGGATTGTTTTAAAAGAGACTTTGTATCTGAACACGCGAAACGGTATCAGCCCCAGAATTTTATGAATATGTTCATGGGCATCAACACCGCCAATCCCGGTCACTTTCCGCTTCATGTTAATTTCGTCCCAGCGCGTAAGCGTTTCTTCTTTCGGTGTAGTGATGGAACGCCGGGGGTGTAATACACGCCAGTATTTGTTCTGATTCGTCAATCCCTCCATCCACTCCGACATCTGATTCCAAATCTCGATGCCCTGATAACACTCCGATTCCCAAAGCGTCCAGGGAAAAGGCGGATATTTGGCAATATGCTGTCGATTTTCATCAGGATGGGCAATGATGCCGAAGCCTCCCATATCGCGCACCTTACATACGTAATCCACTTTGGACATTTCGGAATCAATTTCCTCATCATAATCAAAAGAAAGATAATGATTGCGATCCTGGGCATCATTTAATTCGCAGCCCACGCCCAGCAGAACATTATCATACCATCCCTCCAAACCGTCAAATTTGGCCTGCATCGTATTGTGATCGGTCAGCAACAAAAAATCCAAATCCAACTGCCTGGCGATCTTGACGATATCTTTTACAGGTTTGGTGCCATCACTGTATGTGGAGTGCACATGTATGATCCCTGTATAGGTGAAGTTGTTGTTATTCAAGGCTGCTCAGTATACCTCCGATGGTGATACCGATTGCATCGGCAATTAAATCTTTATACGAAAACCGGTTAGAAGCCTGGCGGTTATCTCTTATTTCTTTAAGCAGTCCCAGAGAGAACGTAAATCCGCCACCGATGTAAAGGGCGTCTCTGGTTCTTTTATTATGATGCTGCATCAAATACTGCGAGGAACCGATCATCATGATCATGGATCCGACCAGGTGCAATCCCTTATCCGGGGCCACCCAGGAATCCGAGAACATTGTTGGATTTTTGACGGTATCCACTGCATGAGTGTAATAAACGGAGTCGCCGCTCCCGGGAATGTAAACGTTTCCGCCCTGGCTTCTGCCAATCATTACCATTAACAACAGCAGCGCAATCTTAAAAACGGTATGTAAACCCCAGTCCAATGGTGTCATCATAAATCTCAGGATTAACGGTTAGTTCCATAATTTTATTAAACTTATACAGATAAGCTCCGGCAAAGGCATCGGCCATATTTACAAAATAGGCTAATCCGAAATACCATGAAAATCGCGAACGTTGATCGCGGAAATAGGTATCATCCGAATTACGGTATCGGATATCGGCCTCATGAGCCCTGAATAAAAGGTAACCATTGACGATTAAATAGCCTGCCGCCTTCCATCGCGACTCGTTATACCACTGTCCCCAGCCCGGAAGTATGGCAGACCGCAACACGGCTCCCCACGGAGACTTAACCGGTTTATCCCCAAATAATTCACCCTGCCAGCCTTTGGGCTGTTCGTGGAAGGCGGCATCATACACATCGATCACATTGACCAGATGCAAAAACAATGCGCCGGATATATTAGCCCGAAACCGGTCCCAGTGTTTTCCGACATCGGTTTTTTGATAGCGGTACAATTCGTATCCGGCCCGATAGTAAAAAACGGCAGAGGAGCCGTATAGCAATAATGCGGGGACCAATCTTTCCTGATAAATCTGTCCCCAACCGGGTACCAAAGACGAACGCCACAGGGCCGGTTCCGGCTCCAGTACCTGCATCGTATCCTCTGTAGCTGACTGTCTGCTCTGCTGCGCTCTCAATGGCGCGAGAAAAACCGTAATAATCAAAATAACGACGAATGTATTTTTCAATGCTAACAGAGATACCTTTTCGATTTAAACCACTTGTAATAATTGACAGGATTCGGTTTTGTGTGACAACCACTTTTGAAATCGCTATTCTTTTTTCAAAGCCATACAATCGATTTCAATAAAAACATCCTTGGGTAAACGACTTACTTCGACGGTGGATCGGGCCGGCATGGATTCCCCAAAATATTCGGCGTAAATTTGATTCACCGTGCTAAAATCCGAAATATTTTTGAGATAGATTGTGGTTTTTACCACATCGTTTAATCCAATACCTCCGGCATCTAAAATGGCTTTCACATTATCAAGAACTTTTCGGGTCTGCTCTTCCACACCCCCTTCTATCAGTTGACCGGTGGCTGCATCAAGGGCAATCTGTCCGGAAGTAAACACAAATCCGTTGGCTTCTATAGCCTGTGAATAAGGCCCTATGGGTGCCGGCACTTTGTCCGATTGAATAACTCTTTTTGTCATGAACTACTCCAAATTTTATTAATGAATAAGCATGTTTATGGTCGTTCGTTTAACTGGATCTTCTCCCAACCTTGCCCGGATTTATCTTGCCGTTTCATGGAGCGAACAGATAAATATTTTCCAACCCCAAATTTACAGAATTTTCAATAAGTTAAAGCAGCAAATTAGCAAAGGCCGGGAATTATGTCAAGTTGGGTGGAACAAGCGGTGAAGCGTATTTGCCTGAATCGATGACTGCTTTTCATAGTTTAACAGACTGGCTAAAAGGATCGGTTCTGGTCCTCCTATCTCAAAACAAAGCCGCGGTGTACGGTATCGTTAGGATCAACCATAAAATCATGGGTTCCGGTAATAAACGCAGTTCCCTGGATTTCAGGCACCACAGCCTCATAGGGCCCAGCATTTACAACAGATTGGATGCTTCCGCTAAAAGTTGTTCCGATAATACTATCAATCGTAAGCCTTTCACCCATTTGTATCTGCCCATCCGCATAGTGTAAGGCCATACGCCCGCTGACACCGGTACCGGTTGGGCTGCGATCCACCTGCCCGTTGGCAAAAACGCACACATGACGGCTATTTACAGACGGATTGGGGGACGGACCGGTAAATATTGTACCGTAAACAAAGTTCAAATCGGCATCATCCGGGTGCGATATTTCAAATGTTTGCATCACCTTTCTTTTAATGGCCATTCCCTGGTGTATTAATTCCCTGAAATATTGGGGCTCCAGTTTAACGTCCAGTTGACCTGCATCCACAAAAGCATAAAAAGCACCGCCAAAAGCAATATCCAGTTCAATCGTTCCCACTTGCGGTACATCCACCGTTTCATTTTTGATGCAAACAAAAGACGGCACATTTCGGAATGCAATACTTTGAATTTTTTTATCCTTCATTTGGGCCCATGCGGTTACCCGGCCGGCCGGCGTATCAATGTTTATTTCGGTTGATTCCTTCGTGGCAGCTATTAATCCGGTTTGAATTAAAACCTTAACCACAGCGATTATTCCATGTCCGCACATGGTCGACCAACCTTCGTTATGCATGAATAAAATTCCGAAATCCGCATCGGGGGTGACCGGCGGCAGTAGCACACACCCATAC
>WJIP01000246.1 GCA_014730185.1 Caldithrix sp.
CCAATAGTGTGAGTACGAGTGTAATCGAGGTTGAATCTGTAAATGGTAATCCGGGCGGGACTCCGCCTTCAGGAATAAGTTCAATCGCAACTTCCCATTATTACACTGTAACGGAAGAAGGTACAGGGGGAACATTCACATATAATTTTACAGGTCATTACCTCGGAACGGGTTTCTCTCCTGAAACTCGTAACCAATTATTAAGGCAAACGGGTACCGGACCAACCTATGCTTATGATAATACGACGGATCAAACGGTAAACACAACCGATAACACCGTGAAGATCAATGATGCTTTAAGTGCATTGCCGACCAATGATGGTATTTTCGCTTTTGGGTCCGGAATAACTTCTGTTGCCTGGGATGGAGAAGGATCGGATAATAACTGGAGTACACTGGCTAATTGGGTTGGCGATCAGGTACCCGCTTCAGGAGATGCCGTGCTTCTTGACAACTCTTCCCTAACTTCCGATTACGAGGTTGTTTATGACGGAGATGTAAGTCAGACTACGTTCGAAAGTATAAGAATAACATCCGGTGCATCATATGAAATTAAGCTAACCCTTGAGCAAGCAACAACAATTGATTTGCAGGGCACAAGTAATGTTTTAGAAGTTGGTAGTACGGATACTTTAGTTTATTCCGGAACATCGATAACAATGGGCGGAGCAAGCTATGATCCCAGTTTAACGACTTTCAACTCGGGGGGATACGTTAAATATTTATCCGGTTCAGTATACGTAGACGCTTACGGAAATCTATATATAGATGGTGCAACCGGTACGAGTGGTAGCGGTTCTGTTTCGGTAACGAATGACATGTTTAAAGATAATTCGAATGCATTTAGTTCTGACCGATCATTTACGGTTTCGGGAACGTACACAAATTATCAAGGTAATGCGACGTATAACGGTGGACTAACGGTCAATGGAAATACCTTCACCGTAGAAAACGGAACCATCGGAGGCTCTGTCACTCTGTCAGGAAGTTCATCACAGTCGATTGAGGGTGGCGGGTCTACCATTTCAATCGATGATCTTACCATAGATAATTCCAATAATGTCACCTTAAATAATTCTGTTATTATTGCCGGTCAGTTCACGTTTACTTCTGGTTTGTTGAATACTACAACGGATAACCTTCTGACAATTAGTAGTACCGGTTCTATCTCAGGGTCAAGTTCAAGTCGTTATGTCAATGGCCCGATGGCTCATTCAGGTACCGGCGGAAAATTCTACCCCCTCGGTGATGCGGGCGATTATCGGCCGCTGGAATTAGTAAGTCTTACAGGTACAGATCCGGTTATACGGTTTGAGATGGTAGCCAGTAATCCGGGTGGTACCGCCGGCAGTGGCTTGAATAATATTTCCAATGTCCGTTATTGGCAGGGATCGCGGAGTAGCGGTACCATTTCCAATTGTCAGGTAAAACTGTACTGGGGAGAAGATGACAACGTCGATGGCAGTCTGGATGATTTAGCTGTTGCAACAAGTGCCAGCCAGAGCGGTACGTATACAAGTGAAGGTAACACGGGAACCACAGGTAGTACAACTTCAGGAACAGTAACCTCTGGTGATTTGGTAGATATGCAATATTTTACATTAGGCTCACAGTCCGGCGACAACTCTCTACCGGTAGAGCTGGCCTCCTTTGAAGCGCAACCATCCTTTAATGCAGTATTGTTGGAATGGACCACCGCTTCCGAACTGAATAACATGGGATTCAATATCTATCGTAAAAAAATAGATGAGGATAATGATTGGCAGAAGATCAATTCGGATCTGATTGCCGGGCAGGGAACGATTTCTTCGGAGACGGATTATCGCTTTACGGATGATAAGGTCCAGAGCGGACTCAGTTATCAATATCGTGTGGAATCGGTTAGTTTTAACGGAAAAGCTAATATTGAAAAAGAGATTGAAGTAACGGTTCCCATGCCTCAGGAGTATGTACTGGCAGGTAACTATCCTAATCCGTTTAATCCCACTACAAGCATTCGTTTCCGGCTGCCTGAGACGCAAAACGTAACGATAACGATCTATGATGCAAGTGGACGCACAGTTAGGCATCTTGCAGATCAGCAGTTATACAGTGCAGGTGAGCATAATATAACATGGGATGCCCGCGATGATTTGGGCAGATCGATTTCCAGCGGAATTTATTTGTATCGTTTGCAGGCAGGTTCATTTACAGCCGTAAGCAAAATGATTTTTATGAAATAACGTAATAGTTACAATCGAATACAGGGTAATTGTATAGCATTTCTATTTTATGAATAAAATATTTAACCATTTGGTAGCGCCATTGGTTGCGGCGCTACTGGTTTCTTATATCTCTTTGACTTATTCTTCTGAGGTCAATAAAGGTGAAAGCGGAAAAATAACCATCCGGGCTCTTAAAAATGAGCCCGGTGAAGTACGGTTAAGTATTAACTTTACGGAGCCTACCTGGATTGAACATAAGAATGATCTGACCGCCGAATATGATGATAGCCGTCTGGCTATGGGCAAAGATGGCGCTTTAATTCCGTATGTATCAAAAATCATTAGCCTTTCCGGAAATGGAAACCCGGGTCATCAGATTGTCAATGTTGAATGGAACCATCAAACTTTAGATAAACCGATCCGGTTTTTGAACAACAATTCTCTGCAGCGTGTTGATGCCACGAATTGGGTCCAGATTCATTCTCTTGGTATGTACAGGGGAATGCAGTTGGTTGCTGTGAATATTTTTCCCGTTCAGACTGAAGCCTCAACCCAGAAAATCAAATGGATGGAACATTGCACAGTAGATATTATCAGCGAGCATTCCGACCAGAAAAATAATCCAATCAAAAATCAAGCGATCAATGAAAAGTTACTAAAAACCTTGTCGGTAAACCATCCTGTGGCTCAAATAAATCCTCAGTTAAATAATTTACATTCAACCCAATCATTACCCCGGAACAGCTTCAGTAACCGGTTAGCGAACGCGCGGCATATTTTTAAAATCATAGTTGATGAAGAAGGTATTTATAAAATTACTTATCAGGATTTGAAAGATGCCGGTTTTGCGGTGGATGAGATTAATCCCAAAAAACTCCATTTATTTAATAAAGGTAAGGAAATATCAATTTATTTTAAAGGCCAGGGTGACGGTGTTTTTAATGTGGCGGACTATCTGGAATTTTGGGGTGAATCGAACAAAAAAACATTTTTTGATAAAAATAAATTCATGTATTCCGATCCCTTCTCGGATTCCAATGTCTACTGGCTGTTTGTGACTGAAGTAAGCGGTTTACGCATGGGAGAAGAGAGCGTAGGATTAAAAAATTTACAATATATATTCGAGCCGTATGCTTTCAGAGAAACGATCCATTTTGAAGAAAATAACTATTTTGCCCGCTTAGGTCATATTTCATCCAATGTGAATCGTCCTGCATTCGAATCCGATCATTGGTTTTATGATGCTGGAATTCAGGCGCCTGAAGGCGGAGCATATGATTTCTTTTTGCCGCATCCTTACGAATCAGGTGGTAATGTGCAGGTAAAAGTCGCCTTGCACGGCCGGTCTTTTTTTGAATATCCCATCAATCCATTAGAAGGACACGAAGTTACTGTGAAGCTAAGGGGATCTAATAATATCGCCAAATTAATCGGACGGGTGGATGCAAATCGAAAATGGAACGATCAAACACCGTTCATGGTCACCAATCAGGATTCTATCCGAAAAATCGATCAAAGCCTTTTACAGCATGGAACCAACCGCCTTGAGATTGATATGTTTCAGGAGGGTGTGTCGGATATTGTTTTATTAAACTGGTTCGAAATCAATTATTTGAGAAAATATTTTGCCCTTAATGATTTTTTGAAGTTCAGAGTTGATAAGACTTTTTTTGACGGTCAGTATATTCAACTGGGTGATGCTATCCAGTTTAGTGTAAATGGATTTGATTCACAAAATATCGACATCTACAAGCTGGGGGTGAGCAAGCTTAATAATGCCCAGATAAAAAAGATCTCGGATGTAGAAGAATTTGAATCGTATTATCGGTTGACATTCCAGGATGAAGTGTTTGATACGGATATCGAATATGTGGCCGTTAGCCAGAAGGCCAAAAAGTCGCCCAGCGCCATTCAGCCTTACCGGCCGTGGAATCCTGAATTCACCGATGCATCACTACTAAACAAGGAAAACAGCGCCAACTATATTATTATAACCACTGATTTATTAC
>WJIP01000247.1 GCA_014730185.1 Caldithrix sp.
GCCTTATCCACCACACGGCATAGGAGATGAATTTAAAACCACGGGACTCATCAAAACGGTAAGCGGCTTTGATTAAACCCACATTACCCTCGTTGATTAAATCCTCAAGAGCCAGTCCGTTATTCTGATAACTTTTACAAACACTGACCACAAATTTAAGGTTGGAGCTAACCAGTTTATTTAAGGCTTCGTGATCATTCTGTTTGATACGGCGGGCCAGTTCCACCTCTTCTTCCGGTTCCAGAAGAGGGATCTGCGAAATTTCTTCCAGATAAGCGTTGAGTTTATTTTTCTCGATCAAGTTATAACCAAATTATGTTAATGTTTAAGGGAGGCAATGTAAGGAAATTATCATTAAATGCAAATTTACCTCGTTGCCAAAAAGCTTTATTGACACCCTTTGTCGGAGTGCTGCTCAATGCCGGTAAAATGAACCGGACGGCAGCGGCACGGAATCGCCGGTTTATGTGATTTATCGTCTGCGCGGTCTATTTCTTCCGTTATGAGAAGATTTTTTTTTGATTGATATCCTTTATTGTTAATTTTCAGCGTACAGCGGTTCCGTCTGTTTTTAATCCACCAATTCGGAGAGGAACACCATGCCCCAGCAATACATTATCGCCCATGACATGGGTACCAGCGGTGATAAGGCGGTTCTGGTTACGCTTGACGGTAATATTATCGATACCGCCCGCAAAAACTATCCTCTGCATCATCCGCAGTATGGCTATGCCGAACAAAATGCCAAAGACTGGTGGCAGGCGGTTTGCCATACCACCCAGGAAGTGCTACACAAAACCGGTGTGCATCGGGAACAAATCGCCGGCCTGACCTTTTCATCCCAGGTCATGTCCCTGGTGGCCATCGACCAAAGCGGTCAGCCGTTGATGCCCGTAATCACCTGGCTGGATACGCGCAGTGCACGTATTTTAAAACAGCGCTTATGGACACCGCCCCGTGTTCAGGGATTTAATATATTCAGGCTGTGGCGTTTTTTGCGCATAACCGGTGGAGCCCCCGGACACAACGGCAAAGATCAGATTGCCAAAATACTCTGGTTGCAGGCCCATCAACCGCAATGGTTTGCCAGGGTATACAAATTTCTGGATGCCAAGGATTATATCATCTATCGATTAACCGGTAACTTTGTCACCTCCGTGGATATAGCCTATATCTGGTGGCTGCTGGATACGCGCCGCAAGCGCAATCGCTGGCATCCCGGATTATGCCGCATGGCCGGCATCCGGCCGGAGCAGCTGGCGGAAGTGCGGGAAAGTGCAGCCATCGCCGGGACCATTCATGAAGCTGCCGCCAAAGCCTGCGGTTTGTTAGCCGGTACCCCGGTGGTCAACGGAGCCGGTGACCTTAGCTCGGCTGCTCTGGGATCAGGCGCCATACGTGAAGGGGAAATGCACATCCGCATCGGTACCAGCGGCGGAGTGGCCGGTCATTTTGCCCGGCGCAAAATCGATCTGACCCATTACACCGGTTGTATCGGCAGCACCTGGCCCAGCCGCTACTATCTGGGAATATCCCATCAGGAAACCGCCGGTCTGTGCCTGGAATGGCTTAAAAACAAAGTATTCGGCCCGCCGCAAAACCTTAGTGAAAACAACGATGCAAATGATCAGTTCCGCACCTTCGATACCTGGGTGAAAGAAATTCCACCCGGCGCCGACGGCCTTATGTTCACTCCCTGGATGCACGGCGAACGGTCACCGGTTAATAATGATTACATCCGGGCCGGTTTCTATAATATGGGCCTCAATCACAGCCATGCCCACATGGTGCGGGCCGTGCTGGAGGGCATCGCCCTGAACACGCGCTGGGCCATGGAAACCCTGGAAAAGCTGTATAAGTCTGTATCCGAACTGAACGTTATCGGCGGTGGAGCCCGCAGCGATATCTGGTGCCAGATTATGGCCGACGTCACCAACCGGTCTATCCATCAGATCTGTGATGCACAGGAAGCCAGCGCCAAAGGAGTGGCCCTGCTGGCCAGCATGACCCTGGGGTATATCCAAAACTACCACGACATCAAATCCTATATCAAAATCAAACATACCTATCAGCCGGATCCCACCTACCGCGCCCTGTACGATGCCCGCTTCAAAGCCTTTAAACAACTTTACAAACAAAATCACCGATGGCATGCCCGCATGAACCGGCGGGTCAATTCGTGATGGAAACCTTTCTAAAAGACAGCGTATTCGCTCCTTACACCATTGAAGAGACCATGATTACCGTACAGGCAAACGTACGCCTTCGCTGCCTGTCCATTGTCCAGCACTCTTCTGCCCGGCGGCCGGCTGTGGTCTTTATTCCGGGATGGATTACGCAAATGGTGGCCTGGAGGGAGGTGATCACGGCTATGGTACCGCATTATGATGTATACTATATCGAAACCCGGGAAAAAATATCCGCAATGGTTGACGGTAAAACCGCCTATACGGTACAGGCCATTGCTAGGGATATCCGGGAGTGCGTACATCATTTAGAATTGTCTGCCGATCACTTTGTTCTGTTCGGCAGTTCTTTAGGGGCCACAGCCATACTGGAAGCCTGCAGCCAGCAAGAACTGCAACCCCGGGCTCTTATTCTGGTGGCACCCAACGCGGTTTTCCGTGTACCGTTATACTGGCGTCTGATCGTCCGGGGATTTTATCCGGGATGGTATGCCCTGCTGAAACCGGTGGTTAAAGCGTATCTCAAACACTTTCGGCTGAACGTGCAAGCCGACGACCAACAATTTGAAAAATACAGCAGGGCTCTGGATGCCGCCGATCCCTGGAAACTGAAAAAGGCTGTGCTGGCCTTTGCCCGTTACCAGGTTTGGCCCATTTTAAAGGATATTGAACCGCCGGTGCTGCTGGTGGCCGCTTCTCAAGATAAACTACACGAACCACAAAATCTGCAGCGCATGTACCGTGAATTACTAAAAGCCCACTGGGTGGATCTGGAGACCAACCAGGCCACGCACAGTAAGGAAGTGGTTAAAGCCATGAACCGCTTTATGGGCGCAATCGATATTAACGGTCGCGTTTGAATAGCCTAAGGTGATTCGGCAACCGGCATCTTTACGCGCCACGGCTGAAGGCTCTTGTAGGTTAACGAGCGCCACAACCATTCTGCCGGACCGTAACGGAAATGCTTCAGCCAAATGGGAGACACAATTAACTGCACTGCCCAAATGGCCAACACCAGCAGAATCTGGCCCACCCGGTCAACCCGGCCGAACAGACCCAGTCCGTGACCGTAAAAAATGGTGGTACAAATCAACGTCTGCAATAAGTAATTGGATAGGGCCGTCCTTCCCACGGCGGCCAGGGCATCGGTCATACGCGATGGATTCGCCGTTTTGCAAATCAGCATGATGCCGCCCATAAAACCCATGGATATAAACAAACTGCCCCAATAATTGAACTGCACGCCCAGGAACATGGAATACTGCATCGACCAGCCAGCGGCAAAATTTTGAACAATCCCATAGATCACTACCGGCAAACCTATGGCAAAACCGATCAGGGTCATATTGCGATAAAATGGCACGGAACGGTTGGCTGTGAGCACCCCCCATTTAAACAAAGCCATACCGATCAGCATGAGGCCGCCCACCCGCCAACTGGTCCATATAAGAAATACGAACGTCTGAAACATGAGAGAAGAAGGTACACGGTTTTCCATCTGATCCAGCCAGCCGCCCTGATAAGCGGCGATTTCTTTGGCCACGCTATCGGCGCCGGGCTGCCAGCTCATCATAGTCTGATTAATGGATTCCGGCGGCCAGAATTGTATGGACCATCCGGAAAGAAAATAAATGGCAGAGGTCACTGATATGGATAACAATCCCAAAATAAACAGCGTCTTAGGCGACCGTTTACGGAATAAAAACACCAGCACAGCGCACAGGGCGTAAGGCACCAGAATATCTCCGCGCCACAGCAGGTAGGCATGCAAAAGACCGATAATCAGTAACCAGAAAGTACGGCGGTAATGCAATCCGGCGGCGCTCTGCCCTCTCTGCGTGGCCCGCTCGGACATCATCAAGATGCCGGCGCCGAACATGATCGAAAACAGGGTCATAAACTTCAGGTCGCCAAAAATATGACTGAATATCCATACCCCTTTGTTCAATCCGGTCAAATCCCCGTAAGCGAGGGGATTCATATAAGCGGCTTCAATCATGGCGAAATTCTGAATATTCATAATCAGAATACCCAGTAAGGCAAAACCGCGCAGGATATCCATTGACCGGATTCGTTCTCCGGGCGCCGTGGGTGATAAGGTTTGCTGCTGTTTATCCATATTCTAATCTCCCTATTTATTTAAACAGTGTCTTTCATGTAAAAGCATCGGTCCGTACGATTCTCCATGAGTGGTTAAGTGCTGATGACTCGTTCAAAATCATCACAGCATCCGTTCTGTGTTGTTGTAATGCTTAAGGACGCGTAACGCCCTCAGGGTATTCCATCGGCTGGGCTGCCCCGCTTTTTCCATTTCGAAAAATGTTTTACCGGCATGGGATTGCTGCAGCTTCCAGCGCCCATCATTGTCTTGTTTTTTGTTGATGATGGCCAGGGCGTCATCCATGCGGACATCGTAGGGCGCGTTACATTCCGCAAAAAATTCCATCGCCCGCAGGATATCGTAACGCCAGCGTGGCGGAAAAGACA
>WJIP01000248.1 GCA_014730185.1 Caldithrix sp.
ACTTTAAAACTGTAAATTTTGCCGGGGTCTAAATTTTGTATGGTATACTGCGGTTTATCCGTTAAAACACCGTTATCAAACCCTTTACCCTCCTCACGGGTATATACCACATATCGATCGGGTTCGGCGGTGGGCTCCAAAGGGTCACTAACCGGCTGCCAGTTGAGCGTGACTTCCCGGTTTGCACTGAAAACGGCCTGAAAGTGGGATACCGGCAAAGGCTGAACGACATAGTCTGTTTGATATTGATGGGCTAAAAACTTGAGCATGGATTTGTAAATGGAGCGACTAACATCAAAACGATACCGCGGATCAAGGCCGAATTTCATATCCAGAAAATTCTGATGGGATAATAATTCCAGCAGCGCTGCCGGCACATTAGGCCGATAAGCCTCACTGTAACCTCTGTCCCACAACGGTCGTCGCGTCCAGACCGTATCGTATTGAGCCCGGATATCATCGACGATTTGGGTTTGTAATATATCGGCAAAATCCCGGTTTGCAAACCGGGACATGCTGTCGGGAAAAACTCTGGTTGTATCCGCTCCGGTTGTGCAATAAATACTCAAGGTACCGATTACCGTGTCACTTACAGAAGTGCCGGCATCGGTATGAAAAGCCAATGATAAGTCAATGGGTATCCCCAATCCTTCTGCCTCTCGATTGCGGTTCGGCCCGTAAGGTGCACCTTTCAGATAATTGACCCATTCCCCGCGACTCTGATAATCATCGTTGTAATCAATGGAGTCGCCATTGAGGTTATATACCAGAGTATCGGGCATACCGGCGTATTGCAGATAATACCGGGCGGCCTCCACATAACGGGGACGTCCGCTGGTTTTGCCGTTACGTTCAATGTTGCCCATACCGCCACCAAATCGCACAGCATCGGCTGTAACGTAACGGCCGCCTTCACCGCCGGCATTGGTCAGCATTACTGAGCCACTCTGCGGATTGACCCCTTTACCGAATAAAAAATGTCCCAGATAAATCCAGGTTTTACCGGCCATTTGCTGATTGATTAAAAACTCCGTTTGGCCCCCCAGATGGTTTACTGTATAATGAGCATCCGTTATATTGGAATCCGCCGGGTGGTAACTGATATAAACCGCATAATGACCTTTTTCCGGAATTTCGGGAATCCAGTGGATGCGGGTCGTGGCCTGTTTTTTGGCTTCTGTTTGCCGATAACTGCCCAGTTGAAACGGATTGGTACCGCTCGGATAAGGAGGTTTGCCGACGGCGAATCCCGGGGTGTACCCCGCGAACCAGCCATCTTCTTCGAGATACTTCGTTGCCGGATTGGCCTGGTCATTATCCACAATAACTTCATGGGTTTGCACATCGCGTTCACGGGGCACAAAAACATGGGCTCCGGCATTCTCCAGCATGGGCATTAGATAGGGAATGGTAAAAGACAGGGGAAAAAGATCCTCAACGGTTTGAAAGACCCTGGCCCGTTGCCATTCCCATCGATCATATTTTTGTTCGTAATACCAACCGTGACTGTGCCAAAGAGCAATATACCGATCATCCAGTCCCTGGGTTACAGAGTATGGTTGACTGAGATTGCGGATGAGGGGTACAGGTGGTTCGTCAACCTGCGGCATGCGTGAACGATCGTAGTCGGAAACATCCGATCGGTAAACATTGGGAATAAGTTCTTCAATAGGTTGATCAAGGGCATACAGGGTGACGGTATAATCATCAAAAGCCCGATTCAGGTAATGACGGGCACTCTGATAGATCAGCCGGGTATTTTTTTCCCGAAACGGGATATGGGCAAAAGCTTTATTCAAATAAACGTCTATTTGTTTACTGTGGTCATGTACTAAAATCGTATCAATACGGCTATATGGCGAAATTTTGGTAGGCTGTTCAATGCGGATGGTGTTTGTCAAATATTCATGCATAAGTTGATAAGCATGTTGCGTTTTCCGGTCCAGATGATCGATTTTATAAGGCGTTTTTTGTACAAAAACAGGGGTACAACTTACCACGATGAGAATCGATAAGATTAAAATATTTTTCAAATATTTCATGGGAGCTCCGGTTGGTTCATTTAGTTTACTAACAAAATCATAATATAAACATTATGCAAATAGAGTCCAAAACAAAACATTGTGCGCGTAGTTGCGTAACTATTGATCAAAGGCACTGAAAATGAAGTATAATCATGTTATGCTATATACAATGATTATTCAATATGAGATGGGTTCAAAAATGATTAAATCAAAGTTTAAGATCAAAGTAAAACTTAAAAGTAAAACAGCGTCCAAGAAAAGCATTTTATATAAAGGATAAAATATGGTTTCTGCAAAAAATAGTTTTTTTAGAGAGGGCTTTTGGAAATCACTTAGTAAACCATCGTATATTTTATTTCTGGTAGCGGTATTTTTTTTATTTGCGTCTCTCGGGTTTATTATTGATTTGTTTAATCACGGTGAAACACCGCTACCTGATTTGCTATATTCAATTCTATTTTCAGGTGTGGTAGCGGTGGGTTATGCTTATGCAGCAACCCGATATTTTCCACTTGTTTTAGGGATGATTGTGGTGCATTTTCTAGCCAGTTTATTCATACCCAGTCATCAGGATCTTAATCCAACTTTGGACCAACTGCAAAGCCGGTTAACCATAGATGGTATCGGAATATTGATCGCTGTCATTTCAGGGTATGTTTTGTTTGTCATATTTATTTCCAAAGAAGGCACGCGACAATTTCAATTAAAGGCAGAAATTCGCTTGGCTCAGCAAATTCATGATGTATTGGTAAAACCAGTGCACCAAACCAATGAGTCGTTTGAAATATTCGGCAAAGTTAATCCAGCGGATGATGTCGGCGGCGATTTAGTCGATGTTTATGAATCTAAAAAACATACCATTTGTTATGTGGCGGATGTCTCCGGCCATGGAGTTCAAGCCAGTGTTTTAATGGGGATGTTTAAAAGCGCTATGCATGTAAGACTATCGTCATTTACTTCGCTGTCTGACATTATTTCGGAAGTCAATCGATCCATATTACCATTAAAGAAAAAGGACATGTTTATCACTACAGCGATCATCCAATTAAACCGTCAATCCGGAACAGATAATGCATTTCTCGTAGCAGGACATTTACCTATTATGCATTATCAGTCAGCAACCCAACAGGTTTTCGAATACAATACACCTCAGTTGCCATTAGGTGTAAAGCAAAATTACTGGTTTGACAGCCAGTCATTTAATTGGCAGTCCGGTGATGTGATGATTCTGTTTACGGATGGGCTAATAGAAGCCAGTAAAAATCAGGATGTTGAGAAAGGAATGGCTATGTTGAAACAAAAGTTTATTTACCTTTGCAAACAGCATTATCCGTTGGACCTTTTATATAATGGAATATTAGATGCGCTGCGTATTCAAGGCCATCAAACGGACGACAAGACTCTTTTGATCATCAAGCATCTTTAATTTTTTACTGAGTTTAAATGTTTTTGCAATAAAAAATGAATTGGCCATTTTGTCATTTAAATATAAATTGAAATATTCTTAAAATTCTCGGTTTTTAATAATACCTATAGGTGAACCAATATTTAATATCCATATCGATCAATGTATAAACATGAGGCTGCCCTGAAAGTATTGTTTTGTATCAATAGTAAATCAAATTGGACAATTTTACAGGCATGATTTTGCTATTTTTTTTAAAACATTCAATTAATAATTGAAAGGAATTTATTGGTGAACAGAAAAACACTTTTACTCCCTAATTGTTCCATAGTCATTTTAGTTATGATGCTGAACATGCTATCAAAACAATCTGTTGCTCAGAACACGTCTGTATTGCAACCAGATCCGAATCGTTTCGATAAAGAAATTGAGGCATTCATGGACTATGACGCCAAGAATAGTTTTCCCAAGGATGCCGTTTTGTTCGTGGGCAGTTCCAGTATAAGGCTATGGAAAACCCACCAGGCTTTCCCCAAAATTCCGGTAATCAACCGAGGATTTGGCGGATCGCATATTTCGGATGTCAGTTTTTTTTATGAAACGGTTGTAAAAAAATATCAGCCGAGAATTGTCGTTTTTTACGCCGGTGATAATGACATTGCCTGGGGTAAATCACCGGTAGCAGTTCTGCAGGATTTTAAAATTTTTGTGCAGAAACTGGTAACAGATTTATCGCAATGCCGCTTAGTCTACCTGCCTATCAAACCAAGCACAAACCGATGGTCCTACTGGCCCCGAATGCGGCGGGCCAATCAGTTGGTCAAAGATTATTGTGATCAAAATGCAAAACTGCATTGTGTGGATACAGCTACACCCATGCTCAATGAAACAGGTGAACCCCTGTCGGATATTTTTTTACAGGATGGTTTACATTTGAATGAAAAAGGATATGATATCTGGAATCAGGTTTTACGGTCAAAGCTGATGCAGCTTTATCAAATCGAATAGTCATTGCAAATCGAATCATTAGAGTTCATTAATATGATCCAGGTAGCCTCGGGCCTGCTTTAAAATCGCTTGCTGCTGTTCCTGTCCCATTTTATCCCAAACCCGGTACATCATGCCAACGCGGGGATTGTTTTTTAATCGATGTCGATTTCGGTCATAAAAATGCCAATACAGACTATTAAAGGGACAGGCTTGATCACCGGTTTTGGCTTTATAATTGTAATGACAGTCCGTGCAATAATGGCTCATTCTATGCATATAATTGGCGGATGATACATAGGGCTTGGTCGCCAGCAGCCCGCCGTCGGCAAATTGACTCATGCCTCTGGTGTTGGTGATTTCCACCCATTGTACGGCATCGATATAAATACCCAGATACCAGCGGTCAACGTCATCGGGATGCACGCCGGCAAGCAAAGCAAAGTTACCGGTTACCATCAGCCGCTGGATGTGATGGGCATAAGCATACTCCAGCGATTGGTTAATTGTATGCCGCATGCAGTTCATGTGTGTGCGTCCATCCCAATAAAAGCGTGGAAGGGGCTGATCATGTTCAAAATAATTAACCGATTCATAACCGGGCATCTGCTGCCAGTAAATGCCCCGCATGAATTCCCGCCATCCCAGGATTTGGCGCACAAAACCCTCCACCTGAGCAATATCGATGTCGTTTTTTCCGGATGCATAACAATCGACGGCCGCGTCTATGACTTCCCGGGGGTGCAGCATTTTGGTATTCAGGGAAAAAGATAAGCGGGAGTGAAACAGGGCCCAGTGATCCGGCGTCATGGCATCCTGATAGGTTCCAAACTGCGGCAAATAATGATTCGTAAAATGGTTTAACAGCTTTAGCGATTCCTGACGATCTATGGGCCAGATGAACCGTTCGGTTTGCAGATTGCCGATTGTTTGCACGCCTCGAGCTTTAACGGATTTGTGAAGGTCACGCATATCATGTTCAAAAATGAGTGGACCGGGAATCTCTTTTTTGCGAGGCAATTTTTTACGATTTTCCTGATCATAATTCCATCTTCCCGTAACCGGCTGTCCCGAAGGCTGCATCAAAATACCGTGTTTTTGCCTGAGATGCCGGTAGAAACGTTCCATCAGAAATTGTTTTTGATGGCGGAAAAAATCCGCTAAATCGTTCCGGTCGGTCAAAAAATGCTCTGGGGAAGAACATTGAACCGGTATTCCCAGGGCCTCATCCATTTTGTGAAATAATTGATCCAATCGGTATTCATCGGGTTCCAAATATTCCAGTCGGGTGATTGCGTAATCCCGGATAATCTTTTTTAAATTTTCTGTAAGGTTGTGCTGATTGGCGGAGTCATCAATTCGAAAGTAAAGGACCTGGTGACCTTGTTCCTGCAGCAAACGGGCAAACCGGCGCATGGCAGCAAAAAAACCAATCACCTTCTGAATGTGGTGCGTCACATAATCGGTTTCCTGCCTCACCTCCATCATCGTGTAAAGAATCTGATGGTCGGTCCGTGCGAACCAACTATGTTGCACGTTGAGCTGATCCCCCAGGATGAGCCGAAGTTTCATTTTATACCCTGCTGCTTGTTGTATGGTTGAGGTCTGAGCCCATTAACAAAACTCAATTATGGGCAAGATAAGTAAAAAATCGCTCTGGATGCAATGGATCGATGATAATCGCTTGGACACAGGCTGAAAACGCATAGTCCCAAAAAAAAGGGTTTGAGCATTTACAACTCAAACCCATTACAAATGTATTAACGACTCTAGACGGATTAATAAAAAATTCGCCGATGGTCATTAATCAAGCTTATCAATATCTGCTGCAATGTTAAAATCTTTATCCGTTAAACCGCCTGCGCTGTGCGTACTAAAGGAAAGCGTGACGGTGTTGTAAACATTGAACAACTCCGGATGGTGCTCATGCTTCTCGGCCAGAATAGCCATTTTATTGATAAATCCGACGGCGGCTATAAAATC
>WJIP01000249.1 GCA_014730185.1 Caldithrix sp.
GGATATGTCCTATGGTAATATGCCCTTCCTGAATATGCTGTGTATTATTGGAGGGAACAATAATCGATATATCCAGTTGCTGGTCTAATTTCCCTCCCTGGTTACCTAGCAGTCCTATGGTCACCATTTGCCGTTGTTTGGCCTGCTGCACGGCTAATAGTAAATTTTCGGAGTTACCGCTGGTGGATATAACCATTAAAATATCGCCCTTTTGTCCGAAGGCTTCCACCTGGCGGGCGAAGACCCGTTTAAAACCGATATCGTTTCCACCGGCGGTTAATATCGAAGTATCTGTAGTCAGGGCCATTGCCGGAATAGCCGGCCGCTGCAGATCGTGGCTGAGGCGGATGACAAATTCGGCAGCCATGTGTTGGGCATCGGCGGCGCTGCCGCCGTTTCCGCAAATAAGTAATTTTCTGCCCTCCGCCAATTGTTGATGCATCGTCTCGATAGCCCGTACAATGGTATCCGAGCATGAATCGATAATAGCTTCTTTAATCCGGGCGCTGCTATGAAGATGATTTTGAACCAAATCGTGCAGTGACATATTTCCTCTTATTGCTGGTGGATGGCGGCTACAAAATCTTTGATGAGATGGGGATCGTTGTTTTTTTCCAAAACATTGCCCGTAACGATGAAGGAGGCGCCGGCACTCACTTTTTTATGTGCCTGATCCGGGGTCCGGATGCCGCCGCCCACTATAATGGGAATATTCGTGCTTTGGCTTACGGCGTAGATCATTTCTTCCGGGACAGAATGGTCGGCACCACTGCCGCCTTCCAGATAGATGGTCTGGAAGCCCAGATATTGGGCTGCCAGAGCATGAGCTACGGCAATATCCGGTTTATGGGCAGGCAGGGGACGGGTACCGCTCATGAACTCAGCGGAAGTCGGCCGACCGGATTCCACTAACATGTAAGCGGTGGATATGGGTTCGATATTTAATTTATGAATGATCGGCGCGGCCACTACCTGGCTGCCGATGATGTATTCCACATTGCGTCCGCTGATGATGGAAATAAATAGCAGGGCATCGGCCGCCGGGGAGATTTGATGCACACCACCGGGGAACAAGACCACGGGAAGGTTGGCGCTGTATTTTTTGATTGCCTTAACATAATCATCAAAATGGCCGTGCATGAGCAGGCTGCCACCCACTAAAAAAGCATCGACGCCGGCCTCGATGGCTGTTTCAATATGATGCGGCAAGTTTTCTTCGCGGGTTTTATCGGGATCGATCAGAATAAAATATCCGGCGGCTTGATTGTCCATTACGGATAATAAATCATGGTAAACAGGCATAATGGTTCCTGGATATTAAACGTGCGTTGTGTTATGCAATCACAAACTATAAAGTACTAAAAGATGCAAATAAAATCAATTTAGGATATAGACAGGCGGTTATGCGTGTTTATACATTTTGAAACAAAATGTATAAACAATTGGATAGGAAAACCCCTTTAGTTGTCTCTATGAAGAGAAATAAAGGGGTTAATGTAGTATTTCTGTACAAACGTCTTTTGTGTATTCTGTTAGCGCTCCGTCAGCTTCAAAGAAACGGTTTGTTTTTCTTCATTCCGTAAATAGATCAGTTCGACGACATCACCGGGTTGGTGTTGCTTCAAAAGATTGGAATAATCGCGCAGGGTTTCGATGCTTTGACCATCCATGGCAATCAGAATGTCAC
Organism: Caldithrix sp.; assembly: GCA_014730185.1. Taxonomy (GTDB): domain Bacteria; phylum Calditrichota; class Calditrichia; order Calditrichales; family Calditrichaceae; genus WJIP01. The sequence continues at coordinate 1,688 of WJIP01000249.1, forward strand.
CCGGTTTCAATCCGGCGGTTTGGGCCGGTGAATCATCGGAAATACTCTGGATGCGCACACCTTTCCCGGAATAGCTAAAATCGGGCATAGTGCCCGTTGATACGCGGCGTTGACCGGCATCCGTCGGCGTCTCTTCTGCGGTTTGCTTTGATTCTCCTTTAAAGGTCAAATACTCTTCCGTACCGGCCAGATACACCACACCCTCTTTGGCCACCGAGGCCACTTTGACCATACCCTCACCATCGATTTTATCGGCAGTGTCACCGGGCCGATGATAATCAGTATGTGCACCGGAGAAGAGTTGCACAGCGGGTACGCCCGCTTCAATGAAGGCAACCTGATCGCTGGCATCCAAATCCTGACTAACCATTTCGGTTTGTACACCGGTCACATAGCCGGCTCCCATGAAAATGAATTTCCATTCCCGGGCGGAACCGGAGTTCAGTACCAACAATTTGTTTTGGTCCAGACGGCCCACGGTATCCAGATTAATCATTCCCACAATTTTATCAACCGGGTATTTTTTCATGTGATTGACGTAGTAACGGGCTCCTTTCAATCCGCTTTCTTCGGCGGAAAACGCCACAAAAATAACCGTACGCCGGGGTTGGAGAGTTTTAGTCAGATTGCGGGCCAGCTCCAGCATAACGGCTACACCGCTGGCATTATCGTCGGCCCCGTAATGGATTTTACCCCGGTTACCTTGACGTACATCCGGCCATCCTAATCCCAGATGGTCGTAATGGGCACCTATGACCACCGATTCGCCGGCGTAATCGGAATCGGATCCGGGAATGATACCGACGATATTGCTGGTAATCGCTTTATTGCCCTGGTCATCGATAGCTTCTTCCCATGCCTGAAAATAACCATTATCCCCGCCCGGTTTTAAGCCTGCTTCTTGAAATTGGTCAGCAATATAACCGGCGGCTTTTTCCAAACCATCACTACCCAGTCCCCGGCCCTGCATTTCTTCGGAGGCCAGATATCGGACATCCCGCAACATTCTGTCCTGGGAAAAAACCGGTTGCAGCTCAGCCAGAGCCGATGGTTTGGGCAGCTGGGCCGAAATGTTGACCGGCATCGTTCCATCGGCCATGGGAATTCGTTGAATAAGCGGGGAGCGGACGGCCTGCCACTGGCCTTTGGCCACATTATCCGGGGCCGTCCCCTCAAAGGCAAGGTAACTGTATTTACCGTAGTGAGGCAATTTGCGAAGTAAGCCGGCCAGGGCCCGTTGATCGTGGATGGTTAGCCAGGCCATAACCTTATGCGGGTTATACGGATGACGGGCCGTGACCACAAAAGTGTGCCCGGATCGGTCCAAAACCGTTTTATGGAAACGAATCCGGTCTGACGTCATTGCCACATTATAATCTGTGATGGCCTTGTTTAGTGTGGAACTGAATCGGTTTTGGTCGCCTAAAATCCATACCGCTTTTTGGTCATCTAATGTTTGCAGTTCATTATCGGTTTTAACGGTAATATTTTTACTTTCATCTTTCTGCCAGTGTTCGATCAGCGATTGATACAATTTTTGTTTATCAGCAGGTGCCTGCGATGGCTTGACGATTAAAATACTATCCGTACCGAACATTTTGGATAGGGCAGGCGGAATTTCATTGTAATGCAGACGCCGCATAACCTGCATCTGCGGATCAATAGCTATTTTCAAAGGCCGTGAGCGGATGGTAAGCTCATATTGCTGTTCCTTTTGATCCATATCCACTTCCTGCATTTCCACGGCATTTTCGGAATACAAGGCCACAGGAATCGATAAAATAAAGGGTTCGCTTTCTTGGGTCTGGACCAGTTTAAACCGCAACGTATGCGCAGAATCGGATTGTTCGATTTGCACATCTTGTAAAGCCAATTGCGGGGCGTCGGTTCGGGTGAGCCACTGCCTAAAAAATACCTTGTAGTCCTTACCGGTTATTTCCTCGGCAACGGACCGGATATCGTTAAACGATGCTTTTTTGAATTTAAAGCGTTGGTAAAAGGTCTGGAAGGTTTTAATGAATGGTTCATCGCCCATATCCCGCCGCAGCATATGCCACATCATCAGTGACTTACCATAGCCGATGGCCTCCGAAGGGGCATCATGGCGGGATTTGAATTGGTTCACTGGAAAATCATTCTGGGGATTAACGTAATCAGTGTAGCGCTGCAGAGTGGCCCGGCGGTGTTCCACGCCCTGACCGCGCTGTTCTTTAATTAAATGATCGGCCATGTACGCGGTGATTCCTTCACACCAGTTACCCTCATCAAAATCAACATACACACTGTTACCCCACCAGTTGTGCAGCAATTCATGGGGATAGGATGAGTGCAGAATAAAGGGGAAGAGGATCACTTTCGGCCCTAACAGGGTGAAAGAAGGCATACCGTAACCTGTTTCCCAGAAATTTTCAACCAGGGCAAATTTGGAAAATGGAAACGGTCCGATCATTTTGCGATACATTTGCAGATATTGAGCGGTGGTTTCCAGGTATTTACCGGCCAGAGAAGCATCGTCGGATCGTAAGAAAGCCATCAGGTTAACACCACCGGCCGCATCATTAAATTCGTAAAATGGGGCGGCCACTACAAAAATTTCTTCCATGGGATGGGAAGCAGTCCATCGGGTTATCCGTTTACCATCCTCTATTTTATGAAGGGTGCGCTGACCCTGACTCACAACATCCCAATACTTTGGTAGGTGGACGGTTAAATGGAAGGTGAGGGGGTGGTCATTAAACCAGGGAACCCAATAGGATGAGCCGGCCAGGTAAACCCCTTTTCCACTGATGATGCCCGGAGAAGTACTAAAACTGCGGGCGTATTCTTCAGCCATTTGTTCGATAGCATGGTGAATGGATCCGTTTATCCGCATGATAATCTTGATGGATTCAGATGGCGCTTCCGGCCACTGGATACGATATGTATTCAGCTTGATTTTGGATGATAGATTGGCATGATCCATATCCATGCCCATATCTTTAGCCTTCGACCAGCCGTCTTCTTTATGCAAAGTCATATCGCTGTTCAATAGCGACACGTTAAGATTTTCATGGATCACAAACCGTATGCTTTTTTGCTGCATCTGAACGGGAATGGTAATCGTATCGATGGCGCTGAAGGTTTGTTCAGCGGGGTTTAAACGGACGTGTAATGCATGATGTATTGTTTCCGCTTTGGCCTGGATGGCCAGCATAAGGATCGATACAAGTACAATGATTGGTCTGGTTATCATCAACGGACCTCGCAGTTTAAGATTTTACAGTTTATGTTATCGCACAACCACCTGAACGGGATTTTCAACCTGCAGATATTTTTTAATGACCCGTTGCACATCGGGTAATTGAACCTGTTTCAGAGCGTCGAGCCGTTTTTGGTCGTAATGGATATCATTATGTAGATAGTATGAGCTGCCGAGGTAATAGGCCTGATTAATGCTGGAAAGCCGCCGGAACATCATTCTTCCCAGATACATATTGACCGATTTTTCCAGCTCTTCGCGGGTAATATCATCCACATAATCCGCGGACAGGAGACCAGGGAATTGATTCAGCAATTTTGGAACATTGTCCGGTCGGGTACCCATCTTGATGCGAAACAGTGCTTTGTCCTCTTTGATTTTGATGCCGGCGCTCATGCGATAGGCCATGCCCTGTTTTTCGCGAATGTCGAACACGATGCGATCACCTAAAACAAGGGAAAGAGCCTGCAGAGCTGCTTTATCTTGTTTTGCAACCGCCTTAACATAACCATAAAACAGGTAGGACTGCTCACCGCCAGCCTGTTGATTCATTTGCTTTGGTTCATCCGGTATCACCAGCGATCGTTGATAAGGTGGTGTGTTCATCGAAGTTCCCCCTTTAAAGTCCGCAAAATCCTGATATTGTTTCTTTACATCCCTGGGGGCAACAATGGATATAATCATATTGGTCGGCTGAAAATATACGTCTGCGAATTCCACCAGACTTTCGTAATCAAGTTTGGGCTTTTGCTTATATTTTTCCGTTTCATAGATGGCTGATTGATATAAATGATTGAATTGTTTTTGCGCTTTGTTACCGCCCATCATCATAGGTTTGCTGCGCTGCAATTTGTTCATGGCTTTTTCAAATTCTTCTGGAGTCGGCTGGAAACCACGCATCTGATTTTTGATAAATGTGGTCAGGGATTCCATATCGTCAGCCAAACCCTCGATGCGAATGTAACCGAAATCGTCATGCAGATAAATATTGTCCATGGGGATCCAGGGATTATCATTAACGGTGATCGCTAACCCAAAACGGCTACTTGATTGTTTGACTTCATCCGATTTCAACCGTTGACCGAATATTTCATGCAGTACTTTTGCTGCATCTTTTCCGTACCGGGCTTCCAGGGGGGCCTTATGTTTAAAGAGAAAGTGAAAGGCGGCTAGATGGCTGGCCGGATGTTCAACGACAATGATATCGGCTTGTCCCTTCTCACCTTTAAAAAGTTGGTTTTCGATGCCATGGATTACCGTATCCTGTTGGGTTGTAGCAGCTTGGGCCGGGCTTTGCAGCAGGACAACGGCATTTTGCCCATCCAGTTTCAATTGGCCCAGGTCCTTCCGTACCGAACTAAAAGCAGTACCTTCATACGATGCCAGCACGGCTTCGATACCATGAACCGCCAAATCGTAAGCATTGTATATACCAAACATATGCGGTTTTTCGATGTTTTGTAAAAAGAAGGTACGTGCTTTATTGATTTGATCGGCAATGAGCTCATCGGAAAAGTTGAATTTTATGGGTTTTAACGCCTTGTGTAGCATCTGCACCGCTTTGCGGAAATCACTTTTTGTATTAAATGTTAGATCGGCTTTTACCCATGCCGCTAACGGATTATGCAGTGTGGAAAAGTTGAGGGATTTAAAGGCATTCGGAAAAGCCTGCTGCAAGGTTTTATTAAACCCATCCGTTTTTCTTTCCAGAAAGATATCGATTAGTTTAAAATACTCAGCTGGCTGAGCGGCCGGCAGCGGCATAAACAGTTGCAGTTTATAAACATCACCATCATAAAAACGATGGTAAGGTGAACCGGCTTGAGCCAGTTGCAGAGGTCCCTCGGTAAAACCTGTTCCCCATTGCGGATTATCAGAGCGTCTAATATTGCGGGGGGCATAGCTGCCGTAAAGATTTTCAATGGTTTGCAGCATCTCAGAGGTCTCAAAATCACCGATAACACTCATCACCATATTATTGGGTACATAATGTTTCTTATAAAAATTGAATACATCATCGCGTTTCATGTGTTCGATCGTGGCGTAAGTACCCAATGTAGGCAGGGAAATGGCATGATTGTCATATAGTACGGATTGTATGTTACGCTCCAGCTGACGTTCCGGTTTGGCCAGACTTTTAGCGATCTCCTCCAATACAATGCCTTTTTCCTTGGCAAATTTATCTTCAGGTAATATGGAATTGAATAACATATCCGCCTGGATTTCCATGCCTTTTTCGATTTTATCGGCCGGTGTAACCATCATGAAATTGGTATAATAGTCGGATGTGTTGGCATTGTTATATCCACCGATACGATCCACATCATCATACAGCTCTCGTTGCGTGCGATTTTTAGTGCCGTTAAACAGCAAATGTTCCAGCATATGCGTCATACCACTGGTGGCAAAATTTTCATAAGCCGATCCCACTTTAATGACCACATTAACACCCACCATGGGCAGCGCCGGATTCTCCACCAGCAAAACCTGCATTCCATTAGAGAGTTGATGGATGGATACCCCGCGGGGTAAGGTGGAAACTTCCGCAGCACTTTGAGTACTATCGGCAGAAAGGTGCGTTGAAAAGACAATCAGGATTGCACTGCTCATAAGTATGATTTTTTTAAAAAAAGAAGCCATTGGATATTTCCTCCCTGGTCATGCATACACATAAGA
>WJIP01000250.1 GCA_014730185.1 Caldithrix sp.
CAACAAAAAATCGGATAATTCAAACTTTCCGTTTCTTCATATTTTCATTTTTAGCCATTGTAATCAAAAACATCATCTGCATGAGACTTTTATCAATGAAGATAAGATCGGATACGTTGCCCGGAATTTTTTTAAGATGTGCGTCCATTGACCATGGAACCATCCCGGAATAAATTAATACGAACACGTGTTTCCGGCATTTGTTGTGCAGATAACACGAATAGATCCCGGTCCTTAGCGGATAAATAAAGACCTTACAATTACATTAAACGAACTGGGTAAAACGTTTATGTCACCTGAAAACCAAAATTTGATTGAGATGCAAGCTTTGCAAAAATTTTTTATGGAAGGTGAACGCCGGCATACTATTTTGGACAATGTTACCACCAACATCCGCAGGGGTGAAATTGTTATTCTCTTAGGACGCAGTGGTTCCGGTAAATCCACCCTGCTGAACTTGTTAAGCGGTATCGATCTGCCTTCCGGCGGAAACATTTTGATCGACGGCAAAGACTTGGGTGCATTAAGCGAGCGGAATCGTACCCTTTTCCGCCGCCAAAACATTGGTTTTATTTTTCAATTCTTTAACCTGATCCCCACTCTAAGTGTGGAGGATAATTTGCGTTTACCCCTGGAACTCAACGGTATTGCCGAGCACAATCAAATAAATGACTTGCTGCAGGAAGTCCAACTGCAGAACCGGCGATCCAGTTATCCCGATGTCTTATCCGGTGGTGAACAGCAACGTGTTGCTATGGCCCGCGCTATCATTCACGATCCCCCTATTATTCTGGCTGACGAGCCTACCGGAAACCTGGATTTCGAAACCGGTAAGACCGTTATCGAGTTACTGGACATGTTGGTGCGTAAGCACAGTAAAACGATGATTATGGCCACACACAGCCGGGAGCTTATTGGCATCGCTGATCGTATTATCACCATCAAAGATAAGCATTTGTTGCATGTACAGGAGGTTAGCTCCCTTTGAAAAAGGTGCTTACAAAATCCAGCCTAGCTTACCTTTTACGGCACCCGTGGCAGGTGGGTTTATCCATTCTGGGGATTGCCATCGGTGTGGGTGTTGTCATATCCATCGATATTGCCAATGAAAGCGCCCGGAAAGCGTTTCGGCAGTCCATGCAAACCGTAGCCGGTGCCTCCACTCACCACATTGTGGGCAGCGCCAAGGGTGTACCGGATTCGGTCTATTTCCAATTGCGAAAAAAAAATCCCTTGCGTAAAAGTGCGCCAGTCATCGAGGGAACCGTAAGGTTAAACAACGATCGTTCATCCACGTTCACCGTACTGGGTATCGATCCCTTTGCAGAGCGGCCATTTCGCTCATACTTTGATGCCGTTCGGTTTACGGCCGATAGTGATCTCGGAACATTTATAAGTCACCCCCTGTCCATTGTTATTAGTGAATATTCGGCCAGCCGTATGGGTTTTACCCAGGGTGATACACTCCTATTACAAACCGGCTCTAAAACCCTTAATGCCAAATTGATCGGCCTTATGATGCCCTCTGGTACTCATCAACTGTATACCGGGCAAAATATGATCCTCACTGATATCGGATCTGCTCAAATGTTATTTGATATGCAGGGATATGTCAGTCGTATCGATCTCATCCTTAATGAAAATAAATCAGGATTGCCTACTCCGGATGTCCTGCAAGCCCGGCTGCCGCAGAATGTACGGGTCATCCGATCCGAATCACGCACACAAACGGCAGAACAAATGGTGCAGGCCTTTCAGATAAATTTAACCGCTCTCAGTCTGCTGGCCCTGATCGTGGGCATGTTTCTAATTTACAATACCATGACCTTCTCCGTTGTGCAGCGTAAGATCTACCTTGGATTGTTACGGGCCACGGGTGTCACCCGGCTGGAAATTTTTCGATTAATCATCCAGGAAGCTTTTCTGCTGGGATTGATAGGTACCACTTTGGGCATCGGCCTGGGCATTTTGCTGGGCAGAGGTATGGTGCAACTCATCAGTCAAACCATTAACGATCTTTATTTTGTATTACAGGTAAGGTCTGTTGATATTTCCTGGTTCACTTTGCTTAAAGGTCTGCTACTGGGTACGGCAGCCACCGTTATTTCCACTCTCAAACCGGCTCGGGAGGCCACTACCGAAGCTATTTCCGTTACCCTTAAACGCTCGGCCCAGGAATCAAAGCTGAAAAACAAAATACCCATGCTTACAACAGCGGGTCTGATCTTATTGGTAGGTGGGGTGATTTTATTGGCCTTTTCGCAAAAAACCATAGCGGTGAGTTATGGAGGTATCCTGGCATTAATATTGGGATTCAGTCTGTTAACCCCCCTGACCATCATTGTATTTGTACGCATCCTTAATCCGCTAAGTAAACGCCTGATTGGTTTGCTGGGCCGGATGGCCTCCCAGAGTATAGAACTGCAAATGAGCCGCACGGCCGTAGCCATTGCCGCCCTTTCTTTGGCCGTTTCCGCTACCATTGGAGTGAGTACAATGATCGGCAGTTTTCGCAATACGGTTGTACAATGGCTGGAAGATCGCATCAAGGCTGATGTATATATTTCTGCGCCCAGCCAGGTGGCCCGGCGCAATGACGCCACCATTCCGGCTGCACTGCTGGATACGTTAAAGCAACTACCTCAGGTTAACCGGCTCAATTTTTACCGGGAAACACAAATCATTTTTAAGAACACGATCATCAATGTGGTGGGGGTTGGTCTCAACCGCCGGGATTTTCAAACATTTACCTTTAAGTCCGGACAGCCGGAAAACATCTGGCCGGATTTCCGGCGGGGACAGGGTGTCATCGTTACGGAGCCTTATGCCTACAAACATAATATCCGCGTTAATGATCGTATTGAGCTGCCCACAAAAAGCGGGATAAAAACTTTTGAGGTATTAGGTATTTATTACGATTACGGTACCGATTTAGGACTGGTATCCATGGCTCACAAAAGTTTTGTGCACCATTTCGGGGCAACGCGTTTGTCGGGGATCTCCGTTTTTGTTAATACCGATACCGATGCCCGTGCGTTCGCAAATATGCTGCCCAACATATTGCCGGGAGGTAATGAACTAATGATTCGCACGAATCGTTACCTGCGGGAAATGTCCATAGACATTTTTGACCGGACATTCATCATTGCGAATGTACTGCAGATCCTGGCTATGATCGTGGCCTTCATCGGTATATTCAGCGCGCTCATGGCCTTACAGATGGAGCGCAACCGCGAACTGGGCGTATTGCGGGCCAATGGATTAACACCCGGACAATTATGGGGATTAACCAATATGCAAACCGGATTGATGGGACTGGTAGCCGGTATTCTGGCCATGCCTCTGGGTTTTATTCTGGCTTGGGTGTTAATCTACGTTATCAATAAGCGTTCGTTCGGTTGGACGTTGCAAATGGATGTCAATATGCTAATTTTTATTCAGGCGGCAGTGCTGGCCGTCGTGGCCGCGCTGCTGGCCGGTATTTATCCGGCCTACAAGATGGCCCGAACATCGCCAGCCCTGGCCCTAAGAGAAGAGTGAACTGATGACTAAACGATATTGGATTGGAGTAGCACTGCTGATTACCATTGTCCTGACTATAGGAATTGTGCTCGAATCCCTTCAAGAAGAACCGATAGGCCGTGAACAACAAACCGTTAACCGGGTTTTGGGTAATACTGACACGGCCGGTTATGCCCGCGCCATCCAGCCCCGCAATTTTCAATTCCCCTATGACCACGGGCCTCATCCCGCATTTAAAACGGAATGGTGGTACCTGACCGGTAATGTGACCGATGTATCCGGCCAACGCTTTGGTTATCAATTCACTATTTTTCGTACGGCCATGGTGCCGAAACCTGGCACGCAGAATAATACATGGTTGACCAACCAGGTATATATGGGACATCTGGCGGTCAGCGATATAAGCCGGGAACGCTTTTATCACTTCGAAAGATTCAGCAGAAGTAATAACCAACTGGCCGGGGCCCGGAGGATACCGCTGAAAGTGTGGCTGGAAAACTGGCAGTTGTACACCGCCCAAGCCGATACCGGCGGAAGCATACCCCCTATGCATCTGCGGGCCTCAAACCAGACCATCGGCTTAGATTTGCACCTGCAAAACAGCAAACCGCCCGTTTTACAGGGCGACCGCGGTTTGAGCCAGAAAGGTCCGCAACCCGGTAACGCGTCTTATTATTATACATTACCCCGATTAACCACCAGAGGTACGTTCACCATTCATGATGAAACCTTTAAAGTGGAAGGGCTTTCCTGGTTGGACCGCGAATGGAGCACCAGTGCCCTAGATACCAATCAGGTGGGCTGGGACTGGTTTGCTCTGCAACTGGATAATGGTATTGATATTATGTATTATCAAATCCGGCAGCGCGGGAACCGAGTTGACCCGCACAGCAAGGGCTCTATTGTGTTCGCTGATGGTGATTATGAACTCCTGTCCCGTGAACAGGTACGGCTGGAAGTACTTGATCACTGGCAGAGCCCCCGTGGCGGAGGGTATCCGGCGGAGTGGAATCTGCGCATACCGGCACACCAAACCGTCCTGCATATCGAGCCTGCAATGGCCGACCAGGAACTGGATGTATCTCTCCGCTATTGGGAAGGTGCCGTGCAAATTAAGGGGACTTATCAAGAAAAAGCAATAACCGGCAAAGGTTATGTGGAGCTCACCGGATACGCCGAAGCACCGTGATTTGCTCTAATAGCTATACTTACCTCTGCAAAATATCTGTTCGGCCCTTCATTTTGTTTATTCCCTCCATCCACAAAATAACCAGAATAATGTCAACTGTTACCTTTTGTTCATTATATCCATGATGGGAGGATTACCTTCATGTATTCTGGATACTTACCGCCGACAGGCCCTCATATGGTCTTACAAACAATTATGTTTTCCAATGTTATTCAGGCAGTTTTTTGGCCTCTTAAATACTCCATAATCCACTAAAAATAAAAGCGATACAGCAATTTAACATTACGACCGGCCTCCGGCATGATTTCTTTAACCCGGTTCAAGTGTTGATAGTACACCGTATTGGTTAAATTATTGACCCGTAAGGATACTGTATGTAATAAACGTCCCGCAGCTATATTATACTGGGCAAATAAGTCCAATACCACATAGCCTTCGGTTGCTGTTTCAAATTGCCCGGTACGGTTTTGAGCATCTGCATGATTTATAAACAGGCCGTATTTTAAACGAGTACTTTTAAAATATAGACCGATTTTACCCTGCAAAGGGGGAATGCGTGGCAACGGATGTTCATCATTAGCAAGTGTACCGTGCACATAACTTACCGTAGCGTCAATATTCCACCCTCTAAACATATGCCAATGACCGGTTGCTTCTGCGCCATACATAATGGCATGCGCTCCCGTATATCGGTATACAAACAAATCATTGCGCTGAAAACTGCGCTGATTTGTATTCTGCGGAAAGATGTAGCCACGAATGGCGTTACGATATATGGTGCCCTTAAAATCGATCTGCTCCGATTGATAAGTCAGACCGATTTCCGTTCCCAAGCCGCGCTCGGTATTCAGGTTAGCGCTGCCGATTTCATAAGCGTAAGCAGCCAGATGGGGTCCCTCCGAATATAATTCTTCTACACCCGGTGTACGCAGAGAACGAAAGAAATTCAGGTTGGCATTCCAGTCCTCAGCAAAAGCATAGCGGATACCGGCCGCCCCGGAAAATCCGGAAAAAGTGCGTTCCCGGATTAATCCGTCCAAAAACACAGAATACCGTTCCTCATCGGGTCTGACATTACGCACATCATAACGCAATGCCCCGGCCAGGGCTATTTTTTTCCATTGAAATTCCTGATAACCATAGATAGCTGCTGCCCGTTCCGTTGTATTGGGAGTGAAGTTCAGCCCGGCCGAGCTGTAATCGCGAAATTCCGTCCAGAAACCCAACTGGCCTTTTCGCCCACACCCGCATTCCGGGATATAGAAACGGCCCTGCAAGTGATGTGTTTCTACCCCGAACTGAGTTCTATCCGGCGAAACACCCCGCGTATGATATTCGGCATGGAAGTAATCGGTATAGGTATACGTAAATTCCGACCGATTTAACAGGGCAAACGAGTGATACAATTCAGCACTGGCTTCGTAATGATCGCGTTCCATTTCGATTTCTACGCCCCCCGGATGACCACCCAATTTCGCCGGTAAGGGCGGTATACCATATTCCGAGCGATAACGGGTGCTGGCTGCTCCAAAATTACCCCATTGCCGGTAATAGCCCGTACCCGCTGAAAAATTGTAGGTATTGATGCCCGTATTTTTCAGTTCACCTTTGGGCGTCTTCAGATTCGTCGCAGACCTCCAGCTGCCATCAATGCTAAAAGCAAAGGGGGCGGCCGGAATAGTCAATTTTAATCCACTTACAAAACCACGATTTACCGTTTCGCCCTGCATACTGACTGTGCCCGTAACTCGATGAGGCAAACCATGTGGAATGTAATCATGCGTCACATCAATGACTCCGCCAATTGTATTGGAGCCGTAGGTCAGAGCCCGCGGACCACGGATAATCTCAATAAAATCAGCATTAACCGGCTCAATGACCACAGCATGATCCGCGGATGTGGCGGATAGATCTCCCGTACGTTGTCCGTCCTCAACAATTAGCACCCGGTCTCCGCTCAATCCACGCAATACCGGTCGGGCCGGCGCTGGTCCCATACTCCGCTGGCTGAGACCGGCTTCCATATCCAACGTACCGGCCAGCGTTTGGCCCAGGTTTTGCCGTAATTTGCCTCCGCTTACCTGGAGATCAGGCTGTTCAAAGATACTTTGGACATCATCAACCTCCTCAACCACAATAGTCTCTGTGTAAAGGGTATTTTCGGTCAGCTTGATATCATGTTGTACCGTTTGGCCGGCGAGAATACTGACTTTTATTTTCCGGTCATGATATCCTACTCTGAAAACCTGCAGGTGATAGGTACCCTGCGGCAGTTCATAAAAATGATACTGCCCGTCATCATGGGCAGTAACGGAACGATTCAGTTCCTCGATATAGAGTTTAGTCCAGCCCAGTTTTTCCCCGCTCTGCGCATCTCGTATTGTTCCCACCAGATTGCCACTCTCTGTTGTGGCCAGAGGATTGGCTAATAATAGGCTATGTATCATAAAAAGTAAGACGTATGGCCGGAGGCCATACGTCTTATATTTAATTCTTCTGAACCGTGCCATAATTGTTTCCTGCTTGGTTAATCATCCATGAAAATTGAACATATCAATTTCCTGACGACATTTTTTACTGACGATACTAATTTGCATTTGCAGCGGTTACTTGTGCGGGTATGTCCCGGGACACAAAATCCGGATGATCTTCATGGTAAACGGAAAATACGACGGTCGTTTCACCCTGATTTTTTCCCTGTAAATGAAACTCAAAGCCGCCTTCTTCTCCTTCATGCTGCCATACAGTGGTTACTGTCGTATCGGCAACTTCAAACCGCAGCTCATGATGGTCTTCTTCCGGTGTATAGGCCTCACCGTCTTCATCGATTAACATGAACATGTAAGGTACTGACAAATCGCCTTCGGCAACGGTTAATGCACCGGTCAACGTCCCATCTCCTTCATATTCAACCACACTTTGGCCGCTGCTGGTAATACGTATGCCGATTCCCCGGGCATGTTCATTATCGTCAGAATGCGGATCGGTACTTTCGCTGCATGAATATAATATAAGCGAAGCCACAATACTGCTTAAAATAAGAAACTTCAATACATAACGCATATTCCACCTCTTCTTTGCTGGATTGGATATAGTTTTTTAAATACCGATTCAAATTCAAATCGGAATTATTTTCTAAAAATAATTTTGGTTTGGAGTGCTTATGGAAGAGGTGGCGCTTTATTGGAGTATAGAAGGACGTGTAAATTATTGAAGGTTGCGGTTTTTTCAAAAATATTAATTTTTAACGAATTACAAAATATATTGAGCAATTGCAGAACTACATATAAGGCCACCGACAGCAAAGTGAGTTGTAACAGGAAAACCGGGCAATCAGTATTATAAACCGGTTCAAGATCGTGATTATGAAAAAAATCTGCGGACATAACCACTGTTGCGAGCAGAAGGATAAGGGTTATGACAAGAAATTTCTTAATGGTTCCGGTTATTAGTGGACGCAAGTTCCAACCCATAGATTTATTTATGTGTACCTTTTGCATTTGCAGATAAGAAACTAAGTGCTTCTCTCTTATATTCCTCAACAAAAAAATATCTTACCCATACTATCCGGTTTAACCTAAAATTAACAGAATACTCAACCAAATAGTATTTTAAAATCGACGGGCTTCTGTTGAATAATAGCTTTTTATACAATTTTTATCTAACTTGACCAGCAGCTAAGTAGTGACACTAAAGGATGAACACCATTGCAAGCCATTATTTATACAAAATACGGATCACCACAAAACCTACAGCTTAAGAATGTAAATCAACCTGTACCAAACAAAACTGCAGTGTTGATCAAATTAAGGGCCTCTGCTCTCAACGCTCCCAATTGGGCCTTTCTTACCGGTAAATCGTTTTACACCCGGGCGTGGAAAATGTTCAAACCAAGAAATCAAATTCTGGGTTCCGATATTTCCGAAATTATTGAAAAACAGGTTGGGATGATAATACGTTCAAAACAGGGGATGAAGTCATTTACAGAAATTATCCCATGGCAACCGTTCCTCAGGCAATGCGCTATCTCAGAGAAGGAAATGCATGGGTAAAATCATCTTGATCATCGATTAAAATATCCCTTGTAAAGTAGAAAGGCAGAATAATGAAAGCAATTGTCCATCACGAATACGGTCCACCGGAAGTTTTAAGTATTGAAGAGGTCCATAAACCTGAACTTAGGGAAAATGATATACAGGTCAGGGTCAGGGCCACATCCGTAAACTACGGAGATCTTGTGGGTAGAAATTTTGGTAATCTGTCCGCCGCAGAGTTCAATATGCCGGCATTTATGTGGCTACCCGCCCGGCTACTCTTTGGATTCAATAAACCGAGAAAAGGCATATTAGGCAGCGAATTTGCCGGTGATGTTGAAGCCACCGGCAATAAAGTAACACAATTTAAAAAAGGAGACGCCGTATTCGGTTATCTCGGTCAAAAGATGGGTGCTTATGCGGAATATATCCGCATGGAAGCCACTGGGGTTGTGACCCTTAAGCCGCATACAATGAACTACGCAGAAGCTACTTCCGTTCCCTATGGAGCAATTATGGCATTGAGTATTCTTAAAAAAGTTAGAATGAAAAGCGGACAAAAGATCCTGATCAACGGAGCATCCGGATCGATAGGAAGTTTTGCGGTTCAGATCGCCAAGCTCTACGGAGCGGAAGTCACCGGTGTCTGCGGAACGCCACGGCTGGAATTTGTTAAAAAGCTGGGAGCCGATAGAGTTATTGATTACACCCGGGAAGACTTTACCCAGGACAGACAAACCTATGATCTAATTTTTGATATCCTGGGTAAAAGTTCTTTTTCCCGTTGTAAAAACGTTCTCAAGCCGAATGGTATTTATTTACTGGCCAGCTTTAAGACCAAACAGATTTTTCAGATGGTAACGACATCCTTCAAGGGAAACCAAAAAGTAATCTGCGCCATTGGTTCCGAAAAAGTGGAAGATCTTCGAACCATCACAAAATGGATTGAAACCGGCAAAATGAAATCGATCGTCGATAAAGTTTTTGTAATGGACCAGGCTGTTGAAGCCCACCACTACGTGGAGTCGAGACATAAAACCGGACATGTTGTTATCGACATGGATAACCAGCCCGGCATCTGATACTCGTGTTTCTGGGTGAGATTTGATATTCCTAAAGAGTTGCAAACTATTTTCTCAAAAACGGTATACATACAAATTCACAATAACGCTATTAAATTTGAAGTATCGATCATCGCTTGTAAAAGATTCGTTTTCTTATTAAACTCTAAGTAGTAATATTAGAGCTACATTTAACCCTCAAACAGCTTTTAATATGAAATATACAACCCTACTAGTGCTTTTCTTTTTCTTAAACACATCGTTTGGCATTGCTTCCGCTGATCAGGAGGCCAATCTCGATGATGATTTGGGCTGGTTTGCCTTTGGATTGGGCATAGGTTTACAACATGATGCTACCTTCATGACCACGGCTAATTTCGGACGTGTACATAGCCTGCAATTGGCTTTGCATGAATCTACCGATATTACAATAGGTGACAGCCCTGACGTTCATTCGTATTCTATCGGTTACTGCTACTCCTCCGTCAGCCGGTTTAACCGAGTGGCCTTCTCGTTTGGCCCCTCCTGGGTTTCCGGCGAAAAAAGAGAAGATTCAATTGCCGGTCTAGAAAAATTTCAAACCATCGGTCTTTTCTCGAACTGGCATATAATTTTCACGCCGGTGAAAGAGATCGGCCTAGGGCTCAATGCTTACATGAATCTCAATCCTCAACAAACAACAGGCGGCCTCAGCATTATATTTGTTATCGAAGGTAATAAATGACGTTCCGGCCTTTTTTTGTGTAATTACCATTTTAATACCGGTTATGATTATCTAATTTTTTGCAAAATATTACAAATTTTTTTGCCATGACAGTTGATTGTGTATTTTAATTTCGTATTATTCATTTAAAAACACATTGACCTACCTGAATTTAATTCATTAAAGTGGAAAGGGTTTGTCGGTTATGGAATATGAGAACATCTCCTTGAAAGTTGAATTTAAGCATTCCCGAGAAAGACGTCTTATTGCCCTGAGTCAGTTGATGCAACATACGATTAATTTTCTGGAACATTACGGTTCACCGGATATTCTGGGTAAAAGGGTCTACACCATAACCGGAAAAGGTGACGGACAAACCAAGTTTAAGCGTCTGTTAAAGGCTTTGGGATACGAAGAAGATCCGCAAAGTTTTTTTAATGCCCTTATAGCCCTTTTACAAAACACCAACAGTTATAATGCACAGCCGATTCAGCTCAATCGCATAACTCTGCCCTATCTGCTGCTTAATGCTATTCTGGAGGTGCTCATACCCGGAAATAACTTTATCAAAATAAAAAACGTTCAACAGTTGGAAAAACTAACCAATCTGGCCATTCCGAATGATGAACGCATGGATTTGCAGCGGGTCATCGATCTCTTCCCTGTGCGGTTGTCCATGCATACCGTGCGGCAGATGCGTCTTTCAAAAGCCGTGGCCTATCAGTATTTACCCTTTTTGGACGAATTGAACGAAGACGGATTCGTGCATACGTGGGTCGGACAGTTCCACCGGGGTATTGTGGAACAAATGTATCAAAACCGTATTATCTTTATACTGAATATGGCCTGCCCCGTGTATTGCCGATTCTGCTTCCGTAAACATAAAGAATGCCGCAATCAAAAAGCACCCACCCAGGATCATGTTAAAAATGCGGTTCTTTATGTCAAAAATACTCCGGATATTAAAGAAATTGTGCTAACTGGTGGTGATCCGTTTATGAATCGGGCCACCCTTACCCATGCCGTTGACGGTTTAAAGGATATTGCGCATGTCCAATCCCTGCGTATCGCTACCCGGTCCATCGCTTACTTCCCCCATCTGTTTGATACCAATAACGGTTTCTGGATGAATTACCTTAAGCGAAAATATTTGGAACTGGAAGCCCTCGGTAAACGAATTGAAATTGCCACTCACTTTATACATCCGGATGAAATTTCTCTGCAAAGTCTGGATATTATCAGAGAATTAAGCCAAAACGGTATAACCGTTTACGTGCAGACGCCTTTATTAAACAATTGTAATGATGGCGGTGTAGAATTACAGTCCCTGTATAGCAAATTGAGAGGTGCCGGTGCGGAAATGCATTACATTTATATCCCCTGCAGTCCCATTAAAGGTAACCGGCGTTTTGTGACCCCTATTTCAAAGGGAATATCCGTGGCTCGTTATTTGCGAGCCCATCTATCGGATCGGGCTATGCCCCGTATCTGTACCGCCACAAAAATCGGTAAAATCGACTGGAATTTAAGCGGCTGGGCTGTGGAACTTGACGAAGATGACGACCGTTACATCTGGATTCGCACGCCGTATACCATGGATTATTTCAGTTCATTTGCGCCGATACTGCAATTGGAAAATTTTGCCCGTGTGAATACCGAAGGTACTC
>WJIP01000251.1 GCA_014730185.1 Caldithrix sp.
GCCGGGGGAATATCCCAGGACAATATCGATGAAATTATCCAAACCATTCGTCCGGCCGCAATCGACCTTTCCTCATCCCTGGAAAGCCGACCCGGTAAAAAGGATCACACCAAGGTGGAAGATTTTTTTCGGCGCCTAAAAAATGGTAATTCGATAACTGAATAATGTACAGTGATTGATACACAGGATACTAAAATATATGCAACCTTTATCGGCTTATAAATGGCCCGATGCCCAGGGTAAATTTGGAGATTACGGCGGCAAGTATATACCTGAAACGCTTGTATCTGCCCTCGAGCACCTGGACACGGTTTACAATCAGCTTAAACAACAGCCTTCTTTTCAAAACGAACTGCAGGATTTGCAAAACAATTATAACGGACGCCCCACACCTTTATCTTTTGCCAGCCGCTTGACCGAATATTACGGCAAAGCCAAAATTTATCTAAAACGGGAAGATTTGTGCCACACGGGCGCTCATAAACTGAATAACACCCTGGGGCAAATTTTACTGGCCAAACACACCGGTAAAAAACGCATAATTGCCGAAACCGGGGCCGGGCAACATGGCGTAGCTACGGCCACGGTATGCGCCAAATTTGGTTTACAGTGTGTTGTGTATATGGGCAAACTCGATACCCAAAGGCAACAAATGAATGTATTTCGGATGAAAATGCTGGGAGCCGAGGTCCGGCCCGTCAGTTCCGGAATGCAGACGTTGAAAGATGCCACTAACGAAGCCATCCGGGATTGGGTAGCTAACGTTGATGATACCCACTACATCATCGGATCCGTGGTAGGACCGCATCCCTACCCCGCTATCGTGCGTGATTTTCAATCCATAATCGGACGGGAAACGCGACAGCAAATACGGCAAATCGAAAATGCCTTTCCGGATTATCTTTTGGCCTGTGTAGGCGGCGGGTCAAATGCCATCGGCATGTTTTATCCGTTTATGGCAGATGAATCCGTAAACATGGTTGGAGTTGAAGCAGCCGGGCAAGGTATCGAGAGCCAAAAACACTGTGCAACCTTATCAATGGGTACCCCAGGAATTTTTCAGGGCATGCGCACTTATCTTTTGCAGGCCGCAGAAGGGCAGATTGCCGAAGTGCATTCCATTTCCGCGGGCCTGGATTATCCCGGTGTTGGTCCGGAACATTCGTTTCTGAAGGACCGCAAACGGGTGACCTACCGATCCGTATCCGATGAAGAAGCATTACAGGCTTCGGTCCTGCTGGCACAGAATGAAGGTATTTTGCCAGCTTTGGAGACCGCTCATGCCGTTGCCTATCTGCCTTATTTGATGCCCTCGACCACTAGGGAGCAAATCGTTATAATCAATATTAGCGGCCGCGGAGATAAGGATTTAAACACCCTGATCAAAAATTTAGACGGATCATTATTATGATGGATATTGCACACCGCATAGAACAAATCAATCGGCATGACCGGCATGTGCTTTCGATTTTCTTAACGGCCGGATTTCCCACAAACAGAAATTTTATCCAGTTAGCGGTTGATATACTCCAAGCAGGCGCAGATATGCTGGAGATTGGTATTCCGTTCAGCGACCCTGTGGCGGACGGTCCTGTCATTCAGCAATCATCCCAGGCGGCTCTGCAAAACGGCGTAGGTTTAAAAGAAATTTTTAATTACACAAAAGCAATTAAACAGAAAGTCGACAAACCGGTGGTGCTGATGGGCTATGCCAATCCACTGCTGCATTACGGATTAAAGACCTTCTTGGATCATGCGCAACAGAGCGGAGCCGATGGCTTAATTGTCCCGGATGTTCCTTATGATGAATATCATAACTTTTGGAACGGTCAAACCACAGCATTGCCTCGTATTTTGTTGACAACGCCGACCTCTTCTCCGGACCGCATAAAAGCTATTGATGAGACCAGCCAGGGCTTTATCTATTGTGTCAGCGTAACTGGTACTACCGGCGACCGTAATCGAATTAACGAAAAGGATGTCAAAGTGTTATCCAACACCTTCCGGTTAATTCAAAATAATAAAATGTTAGTTGGGTTTGGCATATCTAATGAACAAACGATTCATCAGCTTAAACCGCACTGTGATGGTTTTATTGTGGGGAGTGCGGTCATCCGAAGACTGATGGATGATAATGACTGTAATTCCAGAAATACGCTTGCCTATATCGGCAAACTGAGTAAGGCGTGTAACAAATAATGCGTAATGGATCAAAAACAACGAGAAATTGCTTCTAATTTATTGGCAGAATGGCGGTTTCCCATTAAAAAATGGTTGCAAATATATTCTTATTTTTTATATTATTTTAGAGTTTTTTATGCACCAAAAGTGCTAACACTTTCCTGATATAAACTTAGCATTTATTGTACATTTTATATCAAAAATTTCTTCTAAATTACTGCGGGTGACTTAAATCGCAATAGCTTAATAATTAGTTGTTTAAATCCACATAGGACAGTAATTGGAAATATGAAAAATTTGTACAGCGTTAACGAAAATATTGAATCGCTTTTAATTAGCTAAACTGCTTTTATCTTTTCCAATTACAGAGAGAGCAAATTTTAATTGCTTATCACTTTCATGGAGGAAGCTTGTCAAGACTTCTATTTATTCACAATGATGTTGCTAAAGATGAAAAATCTTACATCATTGAAAATATTGAAAATTGGAACATTATTTCTGTACATAAAAATAGAATTGGTTTTAATCAACTCTCAAACCTGATTGCAAAAAATGACATCCATTTTCTGGTTTTTTCAATTGAGGTTGCTCCTGATCATCTGATCAATATTAAAAAACTTTATGAACAATTTCCTGCGGTTTCCACAATTTACTATTATCCTCATTTAAAGAATATTGAATTTGCCAACTTGTATGAAGCAGGATTCGGTTATTGTATTGTGGGAGATGCCCGTCAAATAAATCTCATTCGGACTCTATCCGACCTGTGGGCCGATCATTGGCGTCGTATCCCACAAGCATTAATTCCGACATCAAATATTCAACAAATGCAAAATTATATAAAACTTATGGAAAACAGTCCGATTAAGAATCTTAATCCATCAAAACTGGCCGAATCTTTGCATATGTCGGAGAGTCATTTCAGATACATGTTTAAGAAGATATTTAATCAATCGTTTACATCCTTTAAAAATGACCTTTTTAGATATTATGAAAATACCCTTTTAATTGAGAAAAAATTATCGGCCAAACAAGTTGCCATTGTTCTAAGATATAAACACAGTTCCAGCTTTAGTCGATCTTTTAAGAATCGCCACGGACAATCCTGGCAATCATTTAAAGAAAGCCTTAACTAAATTATATATAAAGGCATTACAATGAAGCAATCTCAGAAAAAATTTTCAAATTCCGACTTGAAGCCGGATACATTAGTTGATTTACTGCAATGGAGGGCTTCAACCCAACCTCATGAAAGGGCATATACCTACCTAAAAGATGGAGATAAGAAAGAGATCCATCTCACCTATGGTGAACTTGACAACCGGGCCCGATCTATCGCAGCTTCCCTCCAAGCCAAAGGATTACAGGGCGAGCGTGCCCTATTATTGTATCCTCCCGGACTGGATTACATTAGTGGCTTTTTCGGATGTCTATACGCTGGTGTTATTGCCGTGCCGGCTTATCCGCCGGATCCCAATCGTTTAAACCGTTCTTTACCAAGGTTGCAAGCTATTGTTAACGATGCCAAAGCGTCCGTTGCTTTAACATCGGATTCTATCCTGTATATGATCCGCATGCTCAAGCTGGGTAATAAAATAACGGGAACCATTGATAAACTGCCTTTTCTGCGGAAGTTCCGCACCACAATGAAATACTTTGCATCTACACAGGGAGTCGTAGCAGAATCCAGAGAATTAGGCGATCTGCAATGGATCTCAACGGATTCGCTGGCACAGGGTTTTACTGATCAATGGCATGATCCCGACGTTAACAAGGACACCATAGCATTTTTACAATATACTTCAGGTTCGACAGGTACGCCTAAAGGGGTCATCCTTACGCACGACAACCTTCTGCATAACTCTGATTTAATATATCAATCCACAAATTACGACAAAGAATCCGAAGCTGTCTTCTGGCTTCCCATATACCATGATATGGGTCTTATTGGTGGTGTATTGCAACCTCTCTACGGTGAAGTTCCGAGCACTTTAATGTCCCCCGTTGCATTTTTGCAAAGGCCATTAAAATGGTTGGAAACTATTTCCCGAATAGAAAAAACTACGGGTTCGGCAGCGCCCAATTTCGCTTATGAGTTGTGTATTAAAAAAGCCACTCCTGAAAGAGTAAAAGAATTGGATTTAAGTAGATGGATTTTTGCTCTAAGCGGAGCAGAACCTGTCCGTCACCAAACCATTGAACGTTTTTCAGAAGTATTTAAAGACGCCGGATTCAAAAAGGAGGCTTTTTTCCCTGCATATGGCCTGGCTGAGGCAACCCTTTTTGTAACCGGTGGCGGTGATAAAAAAGGGCCTTTATATACCACTGTTGATAAATCAGCACTAAAAAAGAATACAATTATTGAAGTACCGCCCACCGATACCAATGGTCAAACTTTAGTCAGTTCGGGACAGGGAAAATCCGCACAAGTTACCAAGATTGTTAATCCGGATACCTTCATTGAATGTCATCCTGGAGAAATCGGTGAAATTTGGGTTAAGGGACCAAGTGTTTCTCAAGGTTATTATGAAAGACCCACAGAAACCAAAGAAACATTCCATAATTTTATAAAGCACACCAATGAAGGACCTTTCCTAAGAACCGGTGACCTTGCCTTTCAGAAAAATGGTGAGATATTTGTTACCGGAAGAGTGAAGGACCTGATCATCATCCGCGGAACCAATCATTATCCACAGGATATTGAGCTGACGGTCGAAAAAAGCCATTCTAATTTAAGACCAGGGTGTACCGCTGCATTCACTATAGATGAAGATGATGAGGAAAAACTTGTTATTGTTCAGGAGGTACGTCAAAGCAAAAACATTGATACCGATGAGATTTTTCAAAACATTCGCGAGGCCATTCACGCCGATCATGAATTACAGACACACACTATTGTATTAATCAAAGCCCGATCCATTAATAAAACATCGAGTGGTAAAATACAAAGACGGGCTACCAAGAACGATTTTCTCGAAAACCAATTAGCTGAAGTGGATCGATGGGTGGCCTCCAAAGGCCATATTGTACGATCCAAAAAACTGATTGAACAAGAAATCACCGAAGAAAAGCCCGATGCCAAAATTCCAGAGTCCACTCAGAGTCCATCCGGCAAATCGGCGCGGGTTAAACATATTGAACAAATAATTACAGACTTATTGTCTCAAAGTCTGGAAGCAGAAACACACGAAATTGATATCCGTCAGCCATTTGTCAATTTTGGCTTAGATTCGGCTCAGGCAGTAGGACTCGTAGGTGATCTGGAAGAACAGTTGAACACCGAGTTATCGCCCACGCTCATTTGGGATTATCCGACCATAGAAGCCATGGCCAAATTTCTGGCAGAAGAGGAAACACCGGCAACAAAGGGCGTTGAAAAACGAGCCAAACATTGGACCGATTATGAAC
>WJIP01000252.1 GCA_014730185.1 Caldithrix sp.
TATCAACGCCCTGCAAACCGATATTGCCAAGGATGCCTGTACAGGAGATTGGTTGTTTTACCTGCAAGCCGATGAAGTTGTCCATGAAAAATTTTTGCCGGTAATCGAGAAACGCTGTCGCCAACTCATTGACAAACCTGAGATCGAAGGATTGCTGTTCGGTTATAAACATTTCTGGGGCGATTACAACCACTACCATGACGGCCACGGTTGGTATCCGTATGAAATTCGTATCATTCGAAATCGACCGGAAATTCATTCATGGCAGAGCGCCCAGTCGTTCCGTAAATTTGATTTCTACGATAATCCGCGGCAATCCGAAGGTACGCATAAACTGACGGTGGCAAAAGTAAACGCTCAAGTTTACCATTATGGCTGGGTACGGCCTCCTCACTTGATGCAGAATAAAAAGCGAGCTTTAGATTCGGTGCATTGGGGGAAGAAAAAAGCCGAGGATTATTACAAAAAAGCACCGACCGAATTCGATTATGGACCGTTGCATTTGCTGAAAGAATTTAAAGGAACCCATCCGGCAGTGATGCAGGAACGCATTTCTGAGATGGACTGGCAGGATAAATTACAGCAAACCGGTAAACCCAATCCGTACAGACAGAAACATAAACATGAACGGCTAAAATATCGTTTCATTTCATTAATGGAAAAACTGTTCAATAACGGGCAACAGTTCGGAGGATTTAAAAATTATATTCTAAACGAAGAGGTTTAATGAGTGATAAAAAGATTATAATCGGTTTGGGTACTGGCCGTTGCGGCACGCAATCACTGGTTGCTCTACTCAACCAATACCCGGATACACATATCGATCATGAACGTTTTCCAATTGAATCTACTTGGCTGCCCAATCTCCGTTACTTTAATAATCTATGCCATTATTTTGAGGGACAGAATGCCACCATTGTCGGGGATGTCTCGTTCTATAACCTGAATTATTTTTACTTGTTCACCGAGCGATATAAAGATATTAAATTTATCGGCTTGCGGCGGAATAAAAATCAAACTGTGCACAGCTACTTTAAAAAAACGGAAGGCCGTAATCACTTTGCCTTTCCTCATAAATATGATGAGCACCGACTTTGGGATAAAAAATTTCCCAAGTTTCTTGACATGGAAAAAGAAACAGCCCTGAGGGCCTACTATGATTTTTATTATGGACAACTATACTATCTGCAGCATGTGTTTCCTGGGACCGTCAAAGTTTTTGATGTGGCGGACCTCAATTCTCAAAAAGGTGTAGAAGACATATTCAAGTTCCTTGAACTGGATAAAAAGTATCTCGATGAAAACTTTATCCATGTTAAGAAAAATATTGCAATGGAAACTAAAACTCACTACAAACCTACGCGTTCCGATACATGGCGGAACCGTCTAAAAAATCTTTTCAAAGTCAAACGCACATCCGTCGATTAATATGGAACCATTATCCAACCCATTATCTGAGGCCCTGACGGCATTCAATACAGCGCAAGATTATTTTTTAAAGCGTCAGTATGATGCAGCTGAAGACCAAATAGCCCTGTACAAAAAAAGTATCAATTATGAACAATTCAATCGAACCGATAACAGGATAGAAATAAAGGAATTGTTGGTTTCGGTAGTTATCGTTAGCTATAAGGGGAATCAAGGATTACTGGAATGCCTGGAAGCCTTAAACAGTCAAACTGACGAGCGGTTCGAAGTTATTTTAGTCAATAATGGTGCAAATGAAAGCGTTGAGGATGAACTGGACCAAAAACCGTTATTGCACATCAGATGTCCGCAGAATATGATTCTTTCCGAGGGCCGCAACATTGGCAGCTATTTTGCAAAGGGCAAATATCTGGCCTTTCTGGATGATGATGCCATTGTCAGTAAGGATTATATCGAGTCGATTATCCGGGCCTTCACCAAATACCGTATTGCCGGTTTTAGAGGAAAGGTACTGCCCAAAAAACATGAGGAACGTCATCAGGGCATCAATCACTATAATCTGGGTGACCGCATTATTCCTTTCATGATAAATACCGAAGGCAATTCGGCATTTCGTAAAAATATCTATCAGGAATTTGGCGGTATGCATCCACTGTTGTTCGGACATGAAGGATGGGAAATATCTTCAAAAATTGTAAAAAAATACGGTACGCCTTCTCTCATTTACTGGCCCGAGACAGTGGTTTATCACGATTACTCCGATACCGACCAGAAATCCGACCGTAAGCAGCGCCGTCACCATCTGATGCATGAATATATTCAGTCAAGGCATGGTAACGCGAAAAAATACAGGAAATCCGTTAAAAAACAATTGTCCAATTCGCAAAAGCAAGAACCCAGTGCCAAATTCAATATTTCGTCTGCTTTACCGGATTCTGTGGCTTATGTCCATTCAGGAGAATGGCCGTCCAATTCACCGAGTACAACTTTCATTACCTATAATGTGCTCGGTATGGCCTCAGTATTTGAACATGTTTATCTGATTACTTATGGCACCAACCAAACCAAGGTTGATACGATATTTTATGAACAATTCGGAGTATCTAAACCATCCAATTTACATATTGTTCTGGTAAATTCTGTATTGCAAAAATTAACAAATAGAGCGGTATATAAAAAAATACAACGGATACTTCAAAATCTGGTTAAAAAAAATGCCTTGTCCGCTATCATTACACGCAGATCAACATTATTACGTTATCTTTGGCCAGTGGCCGATCGATCGCATGTGCCTTTACTCTTTGAAAGCCATGATTTTTTTGCCGATTTATCCCGCCGCCATGATATCGATTATAAACGTAAAAAACGGGCACAAATTTTGGAACGTAACTATATACCAATAATTCAGGGCGTTATCTGCCTTCAACCGACACAAATCGATTTGTACCGTTCTATATTTCCCCATCAGAATTTTTTTTTAGCCCGCACCGGGATTTGGCAGATTATACCGCCCGGAAATGCCAAAAGAAAATACCTCACATACATCGGGTCCTTGGATCGGCATAAGGGTATAGA
>WJIP01000253.1 GCA_014730185.1 Caldithrix sp.
CATTTAACAAGGGCGATTTGATTGTTTGGATTGATGATCGACAGGCCAAGTTGGATATCAACAGCGCAAAAAGCGATTTTCTAAATGCTTTAGCCACGGTGCTGCCGGAAATAAAACTGGATTTTCCCGAAGCCTATAATATTTATCAAACGTATTTTAATCAATGTACTTTCGATGGAAATTTACAGGAATTTCCCGTAGCACAAAATCAACAGATTAAACTGTTTTTAACCCGGTATAATGTTTATAAATTGTATTTTACGGTCCGAAATCTGGAAATCCGTCACAGTAAACACTTTTTTTATGCTCCTTTTAATGGTGTTATTGCCAGAACTGAATTGAGAGAAGGCGCCACAGTGCGTTCCGGAGCCCAGCTTGGAGAAATTCTAAACATGGATGAATTGGAGGTTAAGGGATCAGTTCAGGTGAGAGATTTACAATGGATTGACGGCGACCGGCCTGTTCGATTCACTTCCAAGGAACTGGACGGGCAGTGGAATGGCTGCGTTAAGCGCGTAAGTAGGAACATCGATGCCCAAACCCAAACCGTACCTGTTTTTATTACTCTTGAAAATGGGCATCGCCAGGAGCTTTTTGATGGTATTTTTCTGAATGCGGTCATACCCGGTAAAACAATTGCACATGCCATAACGTTACCGCAAAATGCTGTCTATAATGACAATACTGTGTACATCTTGAAAAACGGGCGGCTTCTCAGAAGAGAAATTCATATCGCCCGCACTGAGCGAGAATCCATTATTATCAATGAAGGGGTCGCCGATGGTGATACGGTAGTAACGGAAGCGTTACAGGGAGTCGCCGATGGGATGCAGGTTCAGGCGGATTTATCAAGATAACAGAGGAATTGCATTATGAAAAATGTCATTAATTTTTTTGTAAAATATAAAGTCTGGACCAATGTCTTGCTCTTCGGTATTTTCGGTTTCGGATTGATTTCCCTGGCACTGATGCGCTATTCATTTTTTCCGGAAATAAGGCCGGATAATCTTACAGTACAGGTGGTCTATCCCGGCGCTTCACCTGAGGAAGTAGAAGAGGGTGTAGTGCTGAAAGTTGAAGAAAATATTGATGGTATCGAAAATATCGAACGGATCACGTCCGTCTCCCGAGAGAATATTGGCACAGTTAATGTCGAAGTGACCAAAGGTGCTGATCTGGATAAGGTGTTGACCGATGTGAAAAATGCTGTTGACCGTATCAATTCCTTTCCCCAGGGTATTGAGAAACCGGTTATTTTTGAACAGCAATTTCGCAGCAGAGCTTTATCGGTAGTTCTTTATGGCAACACCGATTTGTATAATCTTAAATACATCGCCGAACGTATGCGCGATGATTTGATCAATACACCGGCGATTTCCCAGGTCACCATAGATGGCCTGCCCAATCTGGAATTCTCCATAGAAGTTTCCGAGAGCGATTTAAGGCGTTATAATATAAGGTTTGATGAAATAGTCCGGGCAGTGGGTTCAGCAAATATTAACATTTCGGGCGGTAAGTTTGAAACACCGGATGAGGAAATTCTAATTCGCGCCTATGGTCGGGATTACCAGGCCAAAAAACTGGGTGATATAGCTATCCGTGGAAGCCGTGGCGGCGAAATTATATATCTCAAAGATATTGCCACAGTCAAAGAAAAATGGGAAGATACCCCGGAAGCCACTTATTATAACGATCGTCCCGCACTCGTCTTATTAATTGATAAGACCAAGCAGGAAGATATTTTAAAAGTTGCTGAGACGACTTATCAGATGGTCGATAATTTCAATGCCGCCAACGAGCAGATAAAAGCAGAAATTTTGGATGATCGCACAATTTCTCTGCAGCAGCGGCTTGAGCTGTTGGTTAGAAATGGTTTGATCGGTTTGTTGCTGGTGATTACCACATTAGGCTTTTTCCTCAATTTAAGATTATCTTTCTGGGTTTCCATCGGTATTCCGTTCAGTTTTGCCGGCATGATGATTATCGCCAATCTGGTTGGTATAACCATCAATGTAATTTCTTTATTCGGAATGATCATAGTCGTGGGGATTCTGGTCGATGATGCCATTGTGGTGGCTGAAAATATTTTTGCTCATTATGAGCGTGGGGCGGCGCCTATGAAGGCGGCCATAGAAGGGACACAGGAAGTAGTGGCTCCCGTATTTACTTCAGTAATGACCACTATCATAGCTTTTACGCCCTTCTTTTTTCTGGATGGAACGTTCGGTAAATTTATCTGGCATATGGCATTGGTTGTGATTGCCACCCTCGCCTTTTCCTTAATCGAAGCCTTTTTGATTTTACCGGCACATATGGCCCACTCCAAAGGGTTACATCCGCATCAACAGGATTCACCGTTACGCAAGAAAATTGAGCAGTTCATAAATTTTCTAACACACCGGCTATACTCACCCTCGCTGACATTGGCTCTCAAGCATAAATGGATAACGGTGGTTTTGCCGGTGTTCTTTGTCATGTTAACCATTGGCTTAATTGGCGGCGGGTTTATCGGGGTAACGTTCTTTCCGTTTATTGATGGCGATACCTTGCCGGTTAATGTATCGTTGGTAGCCGGTCGACAGGAGGCGGATACCGATTCTCTCCTTAAACGCATTGAACGGGCAGCATGGCGGATTAATGCGCAAATTAAGCAGGAAAGGGAAGATAACAGGGAGGTGATAACCGGTATAAAACGGGAAATCGGCTCCAATGATTTTGGTGAATCGGGAAGCAATACGGGCAGGTTAACCCTTCAATTACTGGATGCTGAAAAAAGGCAGATGGACAGTTTTGTAATCGCTAACCGGTTAAGGGCTGAAGTCGGACCATTGCCAATGGTACAAAATATTACCTTCGGACGGACCGGATTCTTTGGCAAACCGGTGTCTATCAGTCTCCTGGGTTATGATCTGGCGGAACTTAATAAAGCCCGAGATGTCCTTCTGAATGCATTGCAATCGTATGAAACCCTTAAGGATGTTACCGATTCCAATCAGGAAGGAAGACGTGAAATTAATATTACCCTAAAACCGCGGGCCGCTGCACTGGGTCTAACGTTAAGGGATATCGCTGGTCAGGTGCGGCAGGGCTTCTTTGGCCAGGAGGTGCAGCGTATTCAACGCGGACGCGATGAAATAAAAGTATGGGTTCGCTATGATCCGCAAGATCGCAGAGCATTGGGCCAACTGGATCAAATGCAGATACGCAGCCAGAACGGGGAGGCCTATCCATTCAGCGAACTTGCCCAATACGAGCTCCAGCGAGGCTTGACAGCCATTAATCACCTGAATCGTTATCGTGAAATCAAAGTGGAGGCTAACCTGTCGGATGTGGATCTGGAACTGCCCCCGATCTTAAATAAGATAAGGCGGGAAATCGTACCACAAATCAAGGCAAACACGGATAATATCCAGGTATTATTTGAGGGGCAATCCCGCAACCAGCAGAAGTTTCAGCAGTCCATGCAACGGTCATTTTCCATAGCCTTGTTATTAATGTTTATTTTTGTGACGCTAGTGTTCCGTTCTTACATGCAGGCCTTCATGATTTTTTCCTTAATTCCCATAGGTATTCTGGGTGCAATCTGGGGACATGGCATTCAGGGTATTAAGCTTAATATTTTATCAATCTACGGCGTTATTGCCCTCAGTGGTATTATCATCAACGACAGTATTGTATTCGTTGACCAAATCAACCGAAATTTACGATCTGGACAGAAAATATTTGATGCGGTGCATAACGCCGGTTTAGCACGTTTACGGCCGATATTATTAACTACATTAACAACCGTTTTTGGCCTGGGTCCCATTATTTTAGAAACCAGCCGCCAGGCCCAGTTTTTAATCCCCATGGCGGTATCGGTGGCTTATGGACTATTATTCGGAACATTTATCCTTTTAATAATATTACCGGCCTTATTCCTAGCTATTAACTCGGTGCGCTATAACCTGAACACCGTTATCAGTAAGGACCACAAGACGCGTGAAAATGTCGAACCATCTCTCAAAGAGATTGTAACAATCGAAAAGCTTAACAATCAGGAAACAAAATGATGAAACGTTTTTTTGTCTTCGTAATGATTTTACCATTGACTGGATTAAGTCAGCAGGATCCGCTCTCTGTTGAAGAAGTCATTCGGATAGGATTGCAAAACAATTTTAATATTCAGATAGCCCTCAATAATAAAGAAATGGCGGATAATAGTACTAAAAAAGGAGTAGGTGGTTTTTTGCCTCGTGTCAATGCAACGGGAAGTTTTCAATATGCCACTTCTGACCAGGAGACCAATTCACCGTTTAGTTTTGGTAAATCAACAACGGAAAATACTTCCGGGCAACTCAATATGAACTGGACGTTGTTTGACGGTTTTCGTATGTTTGCCCGAAACACACAATTACAGGGTAATGCCCGCCTGGTTGATGCCCAGTCAAAAGATCAAATTGAACTGAAGGTAGTCGCCATTTTAAGAGCATATTTTAATCTGGCTCAGCAGGAGCAGCTTCTGCAAATAAACCGATATTCCACACAAATCTCTAAAGAACGTCTGGACAAAGAAGAGATACGCCAGGAGATGGGAAGCGCATCCAAAACAGATTTTTATAACGCCCGTGTCGCTTACAATAATGACCGGGCGGTATTATTAGAACAACAACTCAACCTCCAAAATGCAAAAAAAGATTTAAACGTGCTATTGGGAAGAAGCCCGGATGTTAAAATCAACATTAAACAGGACATCACTATACCGCCTTTGAACTTGACCAAACAGGAATTGCAAGACCTAGCCCAAGAACACAACCGCTCATTGCAGGCTGCCCGATTAGCAAAAACAGTAGCCGAAAAGAATATAATGCTTGCACGGGCCAGTTTTTATCCGCAATTGTCATTGGGGGCAAATTATGGGTATTCGGACCGAACGGTTAACAGCGATAGCGAACAGTTCTCCGACCCGATTTCCACTAAAAGCACCGATGCCTCCGTAAGTCTCAATTTAGCGTTCAATCTGTTTGATGGTTTTCAGAATGAAGTCGATCTGCAAAATGCAAAACTTGAAGAGAAAAACAAAAAACTGGCTTTAAAGGATCAGTATAATCAGGTTAGCAGCTCGATTCAGAAAATATATGAAACTTTTAAGAAACAGTTGGAAATTGTGGAGCTGGAAAAAGAAAATGTCGTAGCGGCCGAGAGGAACCTGCAGCTCCAAAGAGATCGATTAAAAATGGGTACCAGTACTTCGCTGGAATTTCGGGATGCCCAGGTAAATTTCAATAGAGCGCAAATTGCTCTTATCAGCGCCAAATATCAGGCCCGGATTAGTCATTTGGAATTGGAACGGTTAATCGGTAAGCTCACCATCGACTAAATCAGGAACATTATTGAGAAGAATTAATTTAACAAAAGTGATGATGAAAAAAAGGAATTTAACAAAGCAAAATATGGTTACAAAAAGTGATTTGGAAATATTATTTTGGAAATTAAATGAGATATTTCTACATTAAATACCTTAGATAATGCAATAAAATTTTTTTGCATAAAAATACGACTATTTAAGTCGGATATTTATAATGTTACGGTTAAGTAAAAAAGTAGAATATGCTCTGATTGCCATGACTGAAATGGTCGGCAATGGACGGATGGAATTAATGACGGCTAAAGCTTTAAGCCAAAAATATCATATTCCAGCGGAAATACTGGGTAAAATTCTGCAGAAATTAACCAAAGAGTGCTTGTTGCTTTCGGAACAGGGAGTTAAAGGCGGGTATCGACTGGGTGGAAAGCCGGAAGATATTTCTGTTAGGCGTGTGGTAGAAGCGATAGAGGGCCCGTTATCATTGATTTCATGCTCAGGAAACAGTAAATGCGCATGTGCCCAACTTTCATCTTGTAATATTCGTTCACCGATGCGCATAATGGAAGAAGATTTAATTAACTATTTTGATCGCATTAATTTACAGGATTTGCATAACCGCCATAAGGCGACGGTTGGCGGAGGCATTGAATCCGTGTCCAATCCTTTCTTAAATAGTACCCGTGTTGAGATACGCGGTGAGTAAATTTTCACATTTGTGATATTAGTGAATCATTTTAATAATAAAAGTATAGGAGATGGCGTATGAGCGCGACTGAATTAGAAAAAATTCAATCGTACCAAAATAAGGAATATAAGTACGGATTCGTAACCGATATCGAGGCAGATACGTTACCTCCGGGCTTAAATGAAGATATTATAAGGGCTTTATCGGCTAAAAAAAATGAACCGGAGTTTATGATTGAGTGGCGTTTGAAAGCGTTCAAAAAATGGAAAACGATGACGGAACCCAATTGGGCCAAGCTGGGCTATCCTCCGGTTGACTATCAAAAAATCAGGTATTATTCAGCGCCCAAAAAGAAAGATCAGCCGAAAAGTCTGGATGAAGTAGATCCGGAGCTTTTACGAACATATGAAAAGCTTGGGATACCACTGGCAGAGCAGGAACGTCTGGCCGGGGTGGCGGTGGATGCTGTATTCGACAGCGTTTCCGTAGCTACTACATTTAAAGAAAAATTATCCGAGCTGGGTATAATTTTTATGTCCATGTCGGAGGCTGTGCAGCATCATCCGGAACTGGTCAAAAAATACTTGGGTTCGGTTGTACCCCCCGGGGACAATTTTTTTGCCTCGTTGAATTCTGCCGTGTTCAGTGATGGGTCATTTGTATATGTACCAAAAGGTGTGCGCTGCCCAATGGAATTGTCTACTTATTTCAGGATTAATGCAGCCGATACCGGTCAGTTCGAAAGAACCCTGATTATTGCCGAAGAAGGAAGTTATGTCAGCTATCTGGAAGGCTGCACAGCACCCATGCGCGATGAAAATCAGTTACATGCGGCCGTTGTGGAATTGATCGCCCATAAAGATGCTGAAATAAAATATTCGACCGTTCAGAACTGGTATCCGGGAGATGAACAAGGTAAAGGTGGTATTTTCAATTTTGTAACGAAACGCGGATTGGCCGAAGGTGAAAATTCTAAAATTTCCTGGACACAGGTCGAAACGGGATCAGCTATTACCTGGAAATATCCCAGTGTGGTATTGAAGGGTGATCATTCAGTGGGTGAGTTTTATTCTGTAGCGATGACTAATAATTATCAACAGGCCGATACGGGTACAAAAATGACTCATTTGGGCAAGAATACAAAAAGTACTATTGTGTCCAAAGGCATCTCGGCCGGCAGCAGTAATAATTCATACCGGGGATTGGTAAAGGTTGGTAAGAAAGCCGAGAACGCTCGCAATTTTTCTCAGTGCGATTCATTGCTAATCGGTAATCGGTGCGGTGCACATACCTTTCCCTACATTGATATCCAGAATCCGACAGCCCAGATGGAGCATGAGGCCACCACGTCCAAAATCGGCGACGATCAGATATTTTATCTCAAACAGCGTGGTATAGACGAAGAGAATGCGATTTCAATGATAGTAAATGGTTATTGCAGAGAGGTATTCAAGGAATTGCCCATGGAATTTGCAGTTGAGGCTCAAAACCTGTTAAGCTTGAGTCTGGAAGGAAGTGTGGGTTAAAAACTACAATAATGATGGAGAATAGTTCATGTTGGAAATAAAAAATTTGCATACAGCAATTGATGGAAATGAGATCTTAAGAGGTATTGATCTTGAGGTTAATAAGGGGCAGATACATGCTATTATGGGGCCCAACGGTTCCGGCAAAAGTACACTGGCCAATGTATTGGCTGGTAAAGATGATTATGAAGTGATTGAGGGATCTATTACATACCAGGGGGAAGATTTACTTGAAATGGAACCGGAAGACAGGGCTCGCAACGGGATGTTTCTCGCTTTTCAGTATCCGGTCGAAATTCCCGGGGTGAGTAATAGTTATTTGCTCAAAACGGCCTTAAATGAAATCCGAAAGCATCAGGGCATGGAAGAAATCGATGCTGCTGATTTTCTGGCGCTCATTAAAGATAAACTGAACTCTGTGGACATGGATCCGGGATTCATGAGTCGTCCCGTCAATCAGGGATTTTCCGGTGGTGAAAAAAAACGTAATGAAATTTTACAAATGTCCGTACTGGATCCCACACTTTCCGTACTCGATGAAACCGATTCAGGCCTGGATATTGATGCTCTCAAAATTGTAGCCAATGGCGTTAATAGATTGCGGAGGGATGATAATGCATTCCTGATTGTTACTCATTACCAGCGCTTACTGCAATATATAGTGCCGGACTATGTGCATGTCTTGTACCGCGGTAAAATTGTCAAATCCGGTGACAAGGAATTGGCGTTTGAACTGGAAGAAAAAGGGTATGACTGGTTAAAAAACAACGGTAGGGAGTCATAGTTTATGGCAGCGGAACAGAAGGAATTGCAAAAATATATCCTGGATTTTGAAAAATTTGAACAACAGGTCAATGGTCAAAATAATGCACCTGTGCATCAAATGCGCAAAGATGCCATAAGTGCATTTAAAGATATGGGTTTTCCGGGACCCAAGGACGAAGAGTGGCGGTTTACTAACCTCAAACCGATGTTACAAAAAGATTTTAAACCGGTGTTGCAAAGTGTGTCTCATCCTTTATCCATCGAAGATGTTGACCAATTCGGTATGGATGACCTTGAAGGGGCCCGTTTGGTCTTTGTGGATGGTTTTTTCGCTCCGGACTTATCGAGCGAATCCGAAATTGAGACAGGCGTCCAAGTTACCACCATGGGAAGTTTGTTAGAATCCAATAATTATGAAGTTATCGAAAAGATGGCCCGGGTTGCCCATCATCGTGAGGAAGTTTTCACGGCTTTAAATTCGGCATTCTTAAATGATGGCCTGGTGATTCATGTAAAGGATGGGGTTTCCGGTGAAAAACCCATTCATGTGGTATTTGTTTCTACCAAAAAGGATCAACATCAGGTGACTTTTCCACGGATGTATGTATACGCCGGAAAAAACAGTTCATTAAAACTTATTGAACATTACGTCGGTATGGAAGAGGCCGTTTATTTTACGAACACAGTCTCTGAAATTTGGCTGGAAGTCAATGCTACGGTCGATCATTATAAAATTCAAAATGATACACAGGATAGCTACCATATCGGTAATGCATATGTTTATCAGGAAAAAGACACCAACTTTAATTCGCATTCACTCAGTTTTGGAGCAGCATTGTCCAGGAATAACATCTATGCCCGCTTAGATGGCGAAAACAGTACAACTCTGTTGAATGGGTTGTATATGGGGCATCGTAAACAGCATGCGGATAACCATCTGATTGTTGATCACAGTGCTCCGCATTGTAACAGCCACCAGATATATCGGGGCATTTTGGCGGATAAATCACACGGGGTGTTCAGCGGAAAAATTTTGGTTAGGCAGGATGCACAAAAAACAGATGCGGATCAGGCTAATGATGCGTTGCTCCTGTCTAAAGACGCGCAAATCAATAGTAAACCACAGTTGGAAATATATGCTGATGATGTACGCTGTACGCATGGCGCCACCATCGGCGAATTGCATGATGATGCCATCTTTTATCTGATGAGCAGAGGTATTGGCAAGCAGCAGGCTCATAATATCCTGACATACGCTTTTGCCCGAAATGTAATTGATGACATTAAGCTATCCCGCGTTAAAACTTTTGTAGAGGATATGCTGGATAAACGCCTGGAACAGGATATCAATTTTGTCAAATAGTTTAAAGCGAGCTATATTTGATCTAAAAGAGGTTATGATTTAAATTCTTCATTCTCGTGGAATTAAAAAAGTAAAACAGGTGCAAAAATTATGGAAAACGAATTCAGAGAACTGTATCAGGATATCATAATGGATCATAACCGCTCACCGCGCAACTTTCACAAAATGAAGGAGGCCACGCATGTTCTGGATGGTCAAAATCCTCTGTGTGGTGATCATTATACATTGTATTTAAAAGTTAATGACGATCAAATTATTGAAGATATCAGTTTTTACGGATCAGGGTGTGCCATATCCAAAGCTTCGGCATCCGTCATGAGTGCCATGCTTAAAGGTCAATCGATTGAAAAGGCCGATCAGTTTTTTAAGCTGTTTCAGAAAATTGTTAAGGGCGAGGTTGATCCTGCAGAATACTTGGACAAAATCGGTAAATTAGCTGCATTCAGCGGTGTGTCTGAATTTCCCATTCGCGTGAAATGTGCCACACTGCCATGGCACACTATGCATAAAGCTGTGCATGGTTCCAACGAAAAGGTGTCAACTGAATAATATAAAACAGGAACAAAGTATGTCCGAAACAACTATTAACCGTGAAGATATTGTTAAGGTTATTAAAACGGTTTATGATCCTGAAATTCCATCGGATATTTATGAGTTGGGCTTGATATACGATATTCAAATCAATGAACAGAAAGAAGTTACGGTACAGATGACCCTGACTTCGCCAAATTGCCCGGCGGCTGAATCGATTCCGGTGGAAGTAAAACAAAAGATAGAGCGTATAGAAGGCATTAATCAGGCTCATGTGGAAATTGTGTGGGAACCCCCCTGGAATCCGCAGATGATGTCTGATGAAGCTAAAATACAGCTTGGATTCATGTAATCAAAACTGAGATGCCCGTGTAAAACGCGCATTATAACATCAGATTCATTAACAAAGAAGGAATAGCTTTGGAAGTCCTCGAAAAAAAACGACAAATTAATTATGGGGAAGGCATAAACCGAGATGACTTTCCCATTTTATTAGAGACGATTCGCAACCATCCGGTGGTTTATTTTGATAATGCGGCAACCACTCAAAAACCGAAACAGGTTATAGATGCTTTGGTGAAATACTATGAACATGATAATGCAAATGTACATCGAGCCATACATCAACTGGGTGAGCGTGCTACCGCAGGCTTCGAGAAGGCACGTAACAAAGTAGCCGAGTTTATTAACGCCCACAGTGATAAAGAAATTATTTTTACAAGAGGAACGACTGAAGCCATTAATTTAGTCGCTACATCCTGGGGAAGAAAATTTGTGGAGAGCGGTGATGAAATCATTCTGAGTGAAATGGAACATCACAGTAACCTCATTCCCTGGCAGTTACTGGCCAAAGAAAGGGGCGCTCACTTGCGCTTTATTCCGTTTAAAGAAGACGGAACCATCGATTACAATGAATTCATCAAACTTATGAACAAGAACACCAAACTGATTGCCATTACCCACATGTCCAATGTGTTTGGTACAATCAATCCTTTCAAAAAAATCATTAGAACCGCTCATGACTGGGGTGTACCTGTTCTGTTAGACGCTGCACAAAGTGTGCCCCACCTGCCGGTGGATGTACAGCAACTGGATTGTGATTTTTTAGCTTTTTCCGGTCATAAAATGCTGGGACCAACCGGTATCGGTGTTCTCTATGCCAAAACACAATTACTGGAAAATATGGATCCCTATCAGGGCGGTGGTGAGATGATTAACACGGTTTGGCTGGAAAAAGCCACATGGAATGAAATTCCCCACAAATTTGAAGCCGGAACACCCAATATTGCCGGAGCTATTGGTCTTGCGGAAGCCATAGACTATCTGCAGGATTTAACCATGGAAACGCTAACGCTGTATGAACAGGATATCACCACTTACGCTTTGGAAAAGATGATGGCGCTCGATGGTATAACCATTTACGGACAGGCACCCGAGCGGGGAGGCGTGGTTTCCTTTAATCTGGAAAACGTCCATCCCCATGATCTGGCCCATTTTCTGGATCAACACGGTATTGCTGTACGTGCCGGTCATCACTGCGCCCAGCCAATCATGCGTAAACTGGAAATTGCTTCAACAACACGGGCCAGTTTTTATTTTTATAACACCTATGAGGAAATTGATTATTTTATCGATAAGTTGCAGGAAGCCGCAAAATTTTTTGCCTTTTAAAGAAGAGCGGGCGGTGTATTATCCCGATGAAATTGACGAAGATCAGCAGCAACTATTCTGAATGGGTTTATTATATCGTTCCATAAAAAAGCCCGACCGGTTAAAGAAGATTTATTCAGGCTTTGCATTTAACTGAAAATCCACATACCGACAGTCTTTATTCAACTTTCCGGAATATATGATAGTATAAACGTCTTCGTCCACGCGTCGAGTTTGGAAATTTAACGGATCCTGTTCGGACGTTAAAAGATGACGGCAGGGTAAGGGTGATACCATCTTTAGAGTAACCGGTGATGGCTGAATATACTTGAAGTGCACCCGCAGTTTGCTTTCCGATTCCGAATAACGAACACTATGGACTGGGCAGGTTGATATTTGCAAATAAGGCCCTATAGGCTTACCGCGTTCGATAATGATTGTTCTGGCCGGGACGGTTAACAACATACTGTGAACCGGTTTGCCATCCTGCACGATTCGTCTCACATAAAGGCCGTTGCCTGTCCATTTGATGCGGCATTTTTTCTCATACAAATGAAGATCGTATTCCAAATTGGTAAAATTTTGGGGGAGTTGCCCGGTTAATTGCATATTCCAGGGATCTTCCCTTATGCCTGCTACTTGATATAAGGCATTTATGAACCAACCGCCCGCCCATAAGAAAGTTGGTTTATCGATTTGACCGTATTCCGGTGAATTTGGATCGGCGTTGCGGTATTCATAAAACGACGGTTGACCGTTGGGACTGTTTTCGATGCCATCCAGAGTTAGGTATTTTTCCAAGGCACGGCTGGCTTTATCGACTTGTCCGTTGGTTAGAAGTTCCAGAATATACCATACTGTTCCATGGGGCCATACTCCTCCGTTAGCATAGATATAGGACTCCCCTAATTAACTTTTTTTTAAAACCACTTATTCATGTTTATATTTTCAATTATGTCAATGAAAATATGCTACATAATGCCAAAAGGAACGATAATGCGCTGCATATATTTGGCCTTCGTTG
Organism: Caldithrix sp.; assembly: GCA_014730185.1. Classification (GTDB taxonomy): domain Bacteria; phylum Calditrichota; class Calditrichia; order Calditrichales; family Calditrichaceae; genus WJIP01. Next base: position 12,892 of record WJIP01000253.1, read on the forward strand.
TGTTTTTTTTGTTCAGCTGCGGCCAGGCTAGGCAGGTTCGTGCCGTTAATCACCCAGACTCGCTGCATATTATTGAATCCTCGTATGCACAATTCCCTCATGGGGAACGCCAGATGGGTCACCATTACAGTGATCGGTTTTATGCCTATGCTTCGCATTATAATGACTCCTCCATTGCTATTTATATTCCATCCGCTGCTGCTTTTGGGGATTCCATCCATTTCGTCATTTATTTTCATGGTTGGCGCAATCACATCCGTAAATCATTGACAGACTTCAAGTTACTCAAGCAAATATATAACAGTCGGGTGAATGCCATATTTATTTTTCCTCAGGGCCCGAACAATGCCGCCGACTCTTTTGCCGGCAAAATGGAAGATGCCGGCGGTTTTCAAAACATGATGCGACATGTCATGGGCTATTTAAAAGAAAAGGGCATATTATCAACAGACGCTGTAATGGGTTCTTTAGTTTTAGCGGGCCATAGCGGTGCGTATCGGAGAATCGCTTTTATTCTCAACCGGGGGGGGGGGTA
>WJIP01000254.1 GCA_014730185.1 Caldithrix sp.
AGTCAACCCTCGACTGCCGATAATTTGGATGCCCTCAGCGATATTGATGGTGGTATCCGCTTCTCAGATCTGTAAATGATTTTAAACATCCAAAACACTCTCGATATCCCCTTTGATATCCGTCTGGATATTGTTGGGTATCGCAAGGATGAAGGTAGTGAGGTCATCACAGATTCCTTAAGGATGCATGTCGAAGAACGAATTGACCCCGTAAGTGTTTCGGAATACACGACAATTGTATTAGATGAAAATTATGGAAATCCCAGTATTATCGACCTGTTGGCTATTTTACCCAATGAGATAGAGGTTTCCGGCAAAGCATTCATTGAGGGAGAAGGCAGTGCAGTGGTAGGTCAGGGTGTGCGCGCTTTATTTGATATTCGGTCGCCGTTATCATTCAGCATCGAAGAACCGATTACTTATAATGTTGAGGTGGATACCATTAAAGAGGACGATTTGAGTGAAGATGAGCGGGAAGATCTGCGTAACACCTTAAATGCAGTAAACGCCAAAATGACATTCCGAAATGGTCTGCCGGTTGGAGGACATTCTAAAATATATATTGCGGTGAATAGAAATGATTTGTTTAACGATCAAATTCAGGATTCGTCCAGAAAAATTATTTTAAATGCTGAATTAGCACCCGGTATCACTGATGGCGATGGGTATGTGCAGACACCGACTGAAAGTGAAGTACAGTTAAATCTTTCGGATAGGCAATTGGATATTTTCCAGTTTACACCGATTTTTATCCGTCAGGAGCTGAAAATAAATGCTACAAATGGGATCGCCCGTTTCAGGCAAACCGATCGTATTGAAGTTGATGCCATGATCCAGGTTAAAGGTCGCATTAATGAAGAGGATGACTAAACCACCTTGTCAAAATCTAAAAAGCCTAAAAGAATAAATTTTAATACAGGATATTTAAATGATACTAAAAAATCTTAATCAGATAATCGTGATTGTAATGCTCTCTACTGCGGTCATTTTTGCTCAGAACAGCGATGCTCAGAATGGCGGAACGTCCGGAGCGGCGACAGTGTTAAGCAGAGGTATAGAATCACTGTATTGGAATCCCGCCAACGTTGGTTTGCAGAGAGATAATATGATCGAGGTTAATCTGATTTCGGTCAATGTATTAGCCGGTAATAATGCATTCAGTATTAGCAGTTATAACCGGTATTTCACTGAAGAGGGTAACAATAACTATTGGTCGGATGGCGATAAAAAGGATCTGTTAAGTCTGATTCCGGATGATGGATTAGTTATGGGCGTGGATTATGGTGGCAATATTTTGGGGATAGCTGTAAAAAATTTCGGATTTACCGCCCAGTTCATAGGTAGTGGGTCGTTTGAAATGTTTGAGAATAAAAAGTTACTCAATATCGCATTATTTGGTGAAACCGTAGATAACCAATATACATTCCAAGATGATAATTTTATAAAAGGCCAATCTTTTACTGCATTAAAATTCACAGGGGCCTATGCCTATCCGGTCAATATTGACCGATGGATCGATATCCCTGATTTATCAGAAATTATGGTCGGTGCAGGGTTGCATTATTACCTGGGTGGTGCTTATGGAAAAGTAAAACATTCCGCTGTAAATTTGCAGCGTTTTGGAGAGGGAGACGATGCCAGAGTTGCCTATAAGGCACATTTGGAGGGAAAAACAGCTGGTATGTCTGATGATAGGGACACTTTTGTTGGAAGTGGTTTTGGTTTGGATCTGGGATTTAATACACAATATAAGGAAAAATGGCAATTTGCATTGAGCTTTAGTAATCTGTTTGCATCCATAAATTGGAATGGAAATACGGAGCTGCAACGTTCACTGGTAGCTGATACTCTTCTTTTCGAGGATTTGCCGGACAATGATGAAGATCCGTCGGTGGAGACCGATACAACTTATAACATTGGCCGTTTTTCCAGCAGTCTGCCCACGACCATGCGTTTAGGTGCGTCTTACCGACTAATGCCCGGGTTAACCTTGGCGGCAGAATGGCACCAGGGGATGGATAATGATTTTCGTAATTCAACCACACCTAAACTGGTTTTTGGCGGGGTTTATACTCCTTTGAAGTGGTTGCCTTTGCGCACCGGCATGAGTTTCGGAGGAAGGGAAGGATTTGTGTTTGCATTGGGTTCCGGCCTTAATTTTTCTCATTTTGCAATGGATATTTCCTATGCCATGCACAATGCTTTGTGGCCTACTTCAGCAGAGGGGATTCTGGCAGCATTTGGTATGAAATTAAAGTTTTAATTGGACCGGGCTTAGGGTTCATCTTTTTAGTGCCGTGTTATTACATCACTTTTTTATTTCACAAAAAAAATCCCTCCGTGGTAATTAATATCATTTATTCATTACCCTGAAGGGATGTCATTATCACATTTTGCCGGGTCGGCGCGTGTTAATCCCGCCTTATTATTCTATACTGAGAATAACTAACAACTGAATTTAAATATTCAAATTCAGTTGTTGAAAGAGCTCCTGCAAATCAACTTCTTTATTTTGAACGATAATACCATTTCTCGTTACTGTCAGAGAAGCGGATTGAGAACCGTTACAGGCAAGAGTTGCTTTCCAAGGATTCATTTCAAGAACAATATCCCCGTTTAGCACTAAAGTGTTTGGTTGGGCCCGGTCCATGATCATTTGGTCGATATCGATGTCCACTATAATTTCTAAAAGGGCATCTTTACCATTAAATATAACCTGATTACTCTTATGATAGCGGCCTTCTGCTGACAACACATACTGCCGGCTTTTGAAAGAAGTATACCAACTTTCAAACCGGTGGTCAAACTCTACGCCATACTCCGGGTCCTCAATGGTAAAACCATAGGTCCCTGCTGCAGAAGCCAATGCATACATGAAATTTGCCTGGGTCGGATTGGCTACTACCCGCCCGGCTCTTGATGTACGATATTGCACCTTTTGTAAAAAATCACCAGTGAAAGCTCCGTCAATCACAGTATTCTTCCAAACATGGAATCCATCTTCCCATGAATATATCCAATCCATCGGTTTGGCTAAAGCGTCATGGTTTTCTTCGTCAATGATCGATTCGTTACGGTCAATACTTTGAGCGGTCGTTTTGATGGTATAGCCGATTATGTTGGTTGCTTCCTGAGTAACACCTTCAACGTCCATGGATGAGAGATCAACCGGTTCTAGCTGTTTATTCTGAGGCGTTAAAGGATCGGTTTGCTTCTCACAGGCCAAGAAGGCAAGCGTTATCAAAAACAGAAAAGTTATGGTCGTCCGTTGTAACATATTATAATCCTCCTTATAAATAATTATACAAATCTTTATCCCACTATACTTAAATAAGATGCATGATTATGTTAGGATATGTGTGACCTAGTTCACAAATATTAGGATTTTTAACAAAATAAAGGATATTTATAATTTAACAAGATGTTTATCTATTTTCAGTACGATGGAATTAAAAACCAGATGCTATAAAAAAGGTTGTTTTTAAATGATTCTACCATGTGTCCTTTTGATTCAATGATACTTTTAAAGTTTGTAATACTCCTTGTACCATTGGATAAATTTAGCCACGCCCTCGTCTAATGAAGTTGTAGGTTTAAAACCTGTGCTTCGTTGCAAATCCGTAATATCCGCGTACGTTTGTTTGACATCACCCGGTTGCAGAGGGAGTAAATTCTGCTTTGCCTTTTTGCCGATCCCTTTTTCCAGCAATCGGATCAAATACATTAATTTTTCCGGTTGATTATTGCCGATATTGTAGATTCGGTAAGGCGCATAACTGGAGGCCGGATCGGGATGTTGTGCGGACCAACGGGAATCGCCTTGCGGGGGTTGATTTAATATTGCTAAAATACCGTTTACAATATCATCCACATAGGTGAAGTCGCGTTCCATATCCCCGTGATTGTATACATCGATGGCATTACCTTCAAAAATAGCTTTTGTAAATTTAAACATAGCCATATCGGGACGGCCCCAGGGACCGTATACGGTAAAGAATCGTAATCCCGTAAGAGGGATACTGAACAGATGGCTGTAGGTATGGGCTATGACTTCATTGGATTTTTTAGTCGCTGCATACAAACTTACAGGATGGTCGACGACGTCGTGTTCGGAAAACGGCATTTTGGCGTTGGCCCCGTATACGGAGCTGGAGCTGGCAAAAATGCAATGATCCACGTGGAAAGACCGTACGATTTCCATCAAAATTGAAAACCCCACCAGATTGCTTTGAATGTAAGCCTGAGGATAATCGAGAGCATAGCGAACACCGGGTTGGGCCGCCAGATGGATGACCAACTGCGGCCGGTTGGCTTCAAAGATGGATTGCAGAGCCGAGGCATCCGTGATATCCATGTGGTGAAACGTAAACTGTTCATGATCCTTGATTTGAGCAATACGGTCTTTTTTGAGTTGTACGTCATAATATGGATTTAAATTGTCGATACCAATTACCTGAAAGCTTTGATTGAGTAATTGCTGGCAGGTATGATAACCGATAAATCCGGCCGCACCGGTCACAAGTATGGTTTGCATAATGGACCTTTAAAATGAGATGAATGTGTGCATGATTGAATTCGAGAATTGTTCAATTATTTAACCGTCCAACTTTTCTTCAATGATCGATGTGATCCGGTTCAGTTGCTGTTCGGTCAAGGCCGTGCCCGAAGGTAAACACAAACCATCGGCAAATAAGCCCTCACTAACACTGCTACCGTAGAATGGCGCCGACTTAAAGACCGGCTGCATATGCATCGGTTTCCAGAGCGGCCGGGAATCGATATTTTGATTCTGCAAGGCGGTGCGAATCTGTTCGCGATCCGTTCCGCTCCGTTGGGGATCGATGGTCAAAGCGGTGAGCCAGCGATTGGATACGCCGAAATCGGGCTCCGGCTGAAAGGTAACGGATGAATATCGGCCGAGACGTTGGGAATAATACGCATAGATATCCCGCTTTTGCTGCAAGCGTTTCGGCAGCACTTTCAACTGACCGCGACCAAGGGCGGCCAGGATGTTGCTCATGCGATAATTATAACCAATATGTGAATGCTCGTAATGAGGCGCCTTATCGCGGGCCTGGGTGGACAAAAATCGGGCTTTGTCCACATACTGTTTATCCCGCGAAAGAAGCATGCCACCGCCGGAGGTGGTGATGATTTTATTGCCGTTAAAGGAAAGGATGCTCATCACGCCGAACGTACCCGCTTTACGGTTATTATACGTGCTGCCCAACGCCTCCGCTGCATCTTCAATTAACGGAATCTCATAGTCGTTGCATATCCGTTCGATTTCATCCATTTTGGCCGGTTGACCGTACAGATGCACGGCGATAACCGCTTTGGGCCGTTTACCTTTTTGTATACGGTCTTTGATGGCATCTTCGAGGAGTTGCGGGTCCATGTTCCAGGTTTCCTGTTCGCTGTCGATAAATACCGGTACAGCCTGTTGGTACAGGATGGGATTGGCGCTGCCGGAAAAAGTGAACGACTGGCAGATCACCTCGTCACCCGCTTGCACATCCAGCATAATTAAAGCCAGATGCACGGCGGCCGTCCCCGATGATAAGGCGGCGGCGTAGCCTCCGCCCAGATAGCGGGTCATATCCTCTTCGAAGCCGTCCACATGCGGACCCAGCGGGGCGATCCAGTTGGAAGCAAAGGCTTCTTTAACCAGTTCCAGTTCGTTGCCTTCCATGTGCGGCGGCGATAGCCAGATTTTATCGGGTTGCATAACAATGTCCTTATGTCAATTTGGAATGGGGGAGTAATGGCATCGTGAATTAATGTGCCAAAGGCGTCCCCTTGGGAAATTCGGGAATTATTGAAGGATTGGGGTATTGGATCAATGTGTGTAAGGGATAGATGGAAGTTACCGGATCCCGATTCCGGTTCTCATTTTACGGCAAAGGAATAACTTAATAACGATTGGCGCATACCTTATTTCTGTTTAATTTTGATAATCCGGGCCGGGCGTCCGCGGGCGATGGCGTTATCGGGAATGTTGCGGGTAACCACGCTGCCGGCGCCGATTAAGCACTGGTTGCCGATGGTTACCCCAGGGACGATGGTGCAGTTGGCGCCGACCAAAGTCTGAGAACCGACTTTGACCATACCGGTTAACACTGTTCCCGGCGCGATATGGGTAAAATCTTTGATCTCACAATCGTGTTCGATAACGGCGCTTGTGTTAATGATGCAATGTTCGCCGATATGAGCTTCGGCGTTGATGCGGACTTGGGGCATGATTACAGTACCGGCATCAATCCGGGCTGTGGGGGAATAGGTTGCAGTGGGATCAATTAAT
>WJIP01000255.1 GCA_014730185.1 Caldithrix sp.
GATTTAATGAATGATATATCCTTTACAATGCCGATCAAAAATTGAATTTCGTTATTTTCGTAAATGCGGTGGAATTTAAAGGAAAGAAATACCGAAGCGCTCCATAAACCCAGACGTCCCTGATGATGATACTCTACTTCTTCCAATTGATTCAGTTCGCTGATCGTTTCTTCGTCCAAATCCTTCTGAAACATGAAGGTCAGATAATCCACCGTTTCATTAATCAATTTTTCAGGAATGCGATTTTCAAATAACTCCGTGATCGATTTACCCGCTAACGCTTTCTGACCTAAGAGCTTCTCCATTTTGGATGAATAATTATCTTGGATTCGCAATTCCGAATCCAGGAAAAATATTCCCTCGTCTATCCAATCGAACAAACGTCGGTTTATCTGTTGTTCAGTCGTCAACCGGTTTTGCAGAGTCTGAAATTGATTTTCAATTTCAGAAATTTTTAAGTTATATACTTCCATATCCATTTTCATAATTACTGGAACAAATTAGTAAGGTCTTTTTCTATTCCAGGCAGACCACCAAAAAAGCCTTATAATTCTGCCAGTTTAGCGGAATGACGAATGATTGGATATCTTCCGGTAATTTAATATCTTCAGCAAAGCCTTTGACCACCACCGGAACGGAAATCAGAAAATCAGCCCCGTAGGCTTCTCTTACATTACCGGAAATGGTATTGGCAATTTCACCGATTAAATCCTTATGCATTTCGGGATCCTGTGTTTTCGATCCCAAAATGATGGTGGACAGTTCACCAAGCATATCCGAATCTGCCGTAATATAAACACTGCCCTTTCTTTTTCCGGAAATACCGATGATCCCTGTATATTCCAATACAATAGGATCTTTTCCCTTGATATACGGTATGCCTGTTTCTGCTTTCACCCCGGTTATTTCTTTGAAATAATTGTTTGTACTGTCTATAAAAAAATGTAAATCTGTCTCATGCATAATCTCTCTCTCCTTTATCTCCCGTTGCCGATCATTTTCCTGAATGCTTCCTTTAGTTTTTCCTCGGTAAATGGCTTGCCCACAAAACTTTTAGCGCCTAATTTTATAGCCCGTATACCTGTGGGTTTATCGGATAGAGCGGTAACAACCATTATCTTTACCTGCGGGTTAATCTTGAGCATTTCTTCCAGAACCGTTAAACCATCTATTTCCGGCATTGTGATGTCCAGAGTAACCAATTCGGGTTCTTTTTCTTTAAAGAGTTTCAAGGCTTCCGCCCCATCAGCGGCTGTGCCCACGATTTCAAGGTTGAAGGTGATCAAAATTTTTTCAATCACCTTTCTAATAATAGATGAATCATCAACGATCAATAACTTATGTTTGTCCATACAGTCCTCCGGGAACGATTAAATTCACTTGTCTATGCCATTATTCATGGTTCATGGTTTCATATTTAGAAGTTTTGGAGTCTTGTGAAACCGGCATGTCAATGGTAAACTCACAAAACTTATCCTCAACTGACCGCACTTCGATCATGCCATTATGCTTCTCGACATTTTTCTTGATAATATTTAGACCAATTCCTCTTCCGGCATGCATATTTGCGGTTTCTGCCGTGGAAATTGAAGATTTGAAAATAATTTGCGCCAGACTCTCATCGCTCCAGTTGAATATTTGCTCTTCCTGCCAGTTCCCACTGTCTATGGCCTGTTTACGTAGTTTTTTCATACTCAGACCCTGACCATCATCTCTCAGGCGTACAACGATATGACCGTTGTGTCTTTCCGATTGTAATTCGATTTTACCGGTCTTTTCTTTATTCTTCATGATCCGTTCTTCCGGTAGTTCGATTCCATGATAGATTGAATTTCGGATCAGTTGAATTAAAATATTTTTCAATGCCAACCGCAGACGATAAGGTATGGCATTTATATTAAACGCCTCGTATTCAAATTGCACTTCTTTATTTAAATCGGTGGATACCCGGCTCACTAAGTTTTGCAGGGAAGTAATAAACTTATTATCCACGGCTTGTTTATTTTGAGGATCAAAATGAGTTTTAATATTGGATATCCGTTGAATGAGATGGGTTAATTCGCCGTGCATATTTCGAATTTCACTCAACTTGATAACCAATGGGACAAAATCGGAGCCTTCAATTTTTTCTTGTTTATTGATTGCATTGATTTTTTCTTCATAGTCATGAGCCTGCTCCGCTATCATTTTTAAATCCAGTAAACTGGCATTGCCCTTAATAAGATGGATAGCCCCGTATATATCATCCAGTAAATCCCGATAATGTGAACTGGCATGACTTTGTTTTAACATGGTATCAATGGCATCCAGCTGTTGCCGCATGTTTTCTAAAAATTCCTTTAACAAGGGCGCTTCCACATGCAATATGCTCATCAACCATTCCATTTGTCTCTTGGAATCGGCCTCTGCTTCCCGCAACTGGGCGGCTAATTTTTTCTGATCGGTTATGTCGGTTAAGGTGACAATCAAGTTTACAATGCGCCCATCGTTATTATGGATGCGCTTGAAATTAAAGGCCAGATATTTGGTGGAATACCAGACTCCGGCATGATCCACCAGGTTGACCTCCACTTCGGATAGCGGATTGAGTTCGGCAATCAGCTCATGATCGATAGCCGAATCAAACATAAGTTCCAGATATTCTTCAAAACTTGCTAACAACTTAACGGGTAATCGGTTTTCCAGTATTTTAGTTAATTTTGTGTTTGCAATATCATGGGTTTCAAGGATCGATTCCAGCGATTTTGAGTAGTGGGCATTAATTTCATAATGCTCATTAATTAAAAACAGCCCCTCCTCAACATTCTCCATTATGTTATCGGTTTCTTTCTTTGCGGCCGCTAACATATCATGCGATAAACGTAACTCGTCCTCAGCTTTCTTCCGGTCCTTTATTTCCGTCTGAGCCTGTTGATACAGGCGGGCATTAGTGATGGCCGATGCAATCTGTGTGCTGAAGGTTTGCATGGTAGATATATCGTCATCATCAAAGGCGTCCAGCTGATCACTTTGAATATCCAAAACCGCGATAACAGTCTTGCCGCTGAGCACCGGCACACAGAGTTCCGAATTGGTAATCTCATGCGCTTCCCGAAAAAAATACGGATTGTCATTTACATTATTGCTCATCTGTGTTTCGCCCGTTATCGCTGCCTGCCCGATCATACCTTTGCCGACGGGTACATATAAATCGGATGAGAAAACATTTTTATAGCCCCCTGCGATTGCCTGTAATCTCAAACCTTCTTGTTTTTCATCCATAATCATGATCATCACACCGTAATAATTGAACGCATCCCTGGCCGCATTCACAACTTCATCCAATAGAGCATTAATTTCCAGTTCACTACTTATCTGTTTACCAACTTTATTCAGAAGAGCGGCCTGTTTGGCCTGGCGTTGAACAATATTTTTTTCATGTTGCAGCTGCTCGTAGCGTTCTTTCAATGCAAAGGTGGCTTGTTTGACCCTAGTTTTCAGTAGTTCTCTCTGATGTTTAATACGGTTAACCCGATACCGGTAGAGTAAAAACACAGCCAGCATCACCAATATCCCCATGGCTATACGAAACCACCAGGTCTGCCAAAAAGGCGGTGTAATAATTATATTTAATTCAGCACCGGTTTCGTTGAATATACCGTCACTATTGGAACCTTTGACTTTAAATACATATGCGCCGGGATCGAGATTGGTATAACTGGCAATATTTAAATTGCTGCTTTGTGTCCATTGTTGATCAAATCCATCAAGCTTATATTGATATTGATTCTGGTCCGGATTGGTGTAATCCAGAGAGGCAAATTGAAAAGTAAGGTAGTTCTGTGTGTGATTTAACGTTATGGATTCTTTTATTAGAATGGAACTATCAGCCTGAAAAGGTTTGTTGAATATGTTCAGTCCTGTAATATACACGGGTGGAATGTAGGGATTGGAATGGATTGTTGACGGTTTAAAACGATTTAGCCCATTCACACCACCAAAATAAAAATAACCATCATTTGCTTTACAGTAGGCCCCGCCGTTGAATTCATAACTTTGCAAACCATCGTTTATACCATACGATTTAACTTTGCCTGTTTTGGGATTAAAGCGACACAATCCTCTATTGGTAGACAGCCATAAATTATCCTGTTTATCCGGCAACAAACCGTATATCACGTTATTGGGTAACCCATCTTCTACAGTGTAAGTAATAAATGTTTGTTCTCTTACAATAAACTTATTCAGACCATTGGAGGTCCCGATCCATAAAATACCACTGTGATCTTCATAAATGGCCCGCACGCGATTATATCCCAGACTGCTGGGATCGTTTTCATCATGCACATAATGGGTAAATTTGCCTGTTGCAGGATCGTATTTATTAAGCCCGATGTCGGTACCAATCCATAGATTACCCGCTGAATCTTCATAGAGACAGTAGACATTATTATCACTTAAACCGGCACGTTCTCCATCCTGATACCCAAAATGCTTGAATATACCCGTTCGAGTATTCAACCGGTTTAAACCACCATCCCTGGTACCAATCCATAAGTATCCGCGCTGATCCTGGGTTATCGATAATACCTTATTATTACTCAGAGAATTTTCCCGCTCAGAGTCATGAAAGTAATGCTTTATACGCTTGGGCTTTGGATCATAGCGATTCAAACCATCATTCGTGCCTATCCAAATATTTCCCTGCCGATCCTCATGCACGGCCCATATAAAATTATTGCTCAGGCTGTGTTTTTTGCCGGGATGATATTGAATGTGGGCAAACCGCCGTTCTTTTGTTTTATCAACGCCATCGTTTGTGCCCAGCCACAAATTGTGGGCATTATCTTCATATAAACACCAAATAAAATTATTGCCCAAACTACTGGGATTATTGCCATCGTGCTTATAATTGATAAACCGGTCCATTGTGAAGTCATACAGATTCAACCCTCCGCCATAAGTAGCAATCCATAATCGTCCCTGGTCATCGCAGAGGATGGATTTAATGTTATTGTGGCTTACACTGTGAGGATTTTCAGGATCTGATATATATCGTGTAAAACGAAAATTTTGGCGGTTTAATTTGTTTAAACCGTTTACCGTTCCAACCCAAAGTGTATTACTGGTGTCTTCATATATGTCGGTCACATCATTGGCACTCAAACTTGTGTGATCGTCAGCATTGTGATTAAAATGCGTAAACGTATTTGCTTTAATGTCTAACCGGTTTAATCCACTGTGGGCCGTACCCACCCATAAAAATCCCTGATGATCTTCATAAATGGTCTTGATAATATCCCCGCTGATAGAACTTGGATTAGAGGGATTATGACGATAGCGAATGAATTGCTTTTTTTCCCGGTCAAACCGATTAAGCCCTTTGTCCGTGCCGACCCACAGGTTATTTTTCGAGTCAACAAAACAGACGGTGACCCGGTCAGAACTTATACTTTTTGGCTCTGTGCTGTTATGGATATAATAGTGAAATTTTTCTGTTGAGGGATTATAACTATTAATACCACCGCCGGAAGTTGCAATCCAGATAAAACCATCTTCATCCTGAACCAAATCGTTGATCCAGTTGTCATTAACAGAGGAAGAATCTCCCTTGGCATTTTTGTAATAAATTTTGATCGAGATGCCATCATAGCGATTTAAACCATTTTGCGTACCAATCCATATAAAACCCCTGTGGTCCTGTAATATCGTATATACCGAACTCTGGGATAATCCGTCTTCAATCGTTAAATGGTCAAAATTCAATAAGGGAGTGCGCCCCTGTGTATGTTGATTGCAGATTAAAACAAATAACACCATTAAAATCAGTTTTCGATACATGGCAATCCTTATTAAATAAGCGGGTTGTCGGATTTATAAATGGTATCGGTTTGTTTGGCCAATTGTTCAACTTTAATATTATAAGTGATTTATAAATAACCATTCATTGACCTGTGGTTGCTGTTTTATCAAAAAAATATTCGGAAAAAATGAAAGAAATGATCAATACTTTAGAAAAACTACAATGGATAGGCAGAACAAAAGCGGGCCATAGCACAGCCCGCTTTTGATTGAGGATAAAATTTCATTTGAAACCGTTACAGGTTTGAATCGAATTATAAATGTTCCAAAATATAGTCAGTCATCATGGTGTACAGATGCAGCCGCGTGCTTTGTCCCAAAATACTATGCCGTTTCTCCGGATAGAGCATTAAATCGAATGGTTTGGTGTGCTGCTGCATGGCCTGGGCAAATCGCATGGTGTTCTGCATGTGTACGTTATCATCGGCTGTACCGTGCACCACCAGCAAATGACCATCTTTAAATTGGTTCACATGGGTTAAAACCGATGTCAAATCGTACCCGGCTTCATTATCCTGCGGTAACCCCATATAACGCTCGGCCCAGATCGTGTCGTAAAAACGGAAGTCGCTGACCGGCGCCACGGAAATCCCGCATTTAAAATAATCGCTGCCTTTGGTCATAGCCATCAGCGTTAAATAGCCGCCGCCGCTCCAGCCCCATATACCGATTCGATCCTTATCCACATAAGGTAAAGAAGAGAGATATTTAGCGCCTTCGATGTGATCTTTGAGGGCGTAATGACCGATATCGCCATAAGCTAAATTTTTAAACGCCTTGCCGCGGCCGCCCGTACCCCGGTTATCTAAAGTAAAGATGATGTAGCCTTTCTCCGTTAGATAATTATACC
>WJIP01000256.1 GCA_014730185.1 Caldithrix sp.
ATCATGTGCACGACCCCGATGACGCCGATTCGGACATGGAATGGACCTACAGCGGTAACACGGATTTGAATGTAACCATCGATGCCAACCGGGTTGCCACAGTTTCCGCCCCGAATGAGGACTGGAACGGCAGCGAAACCATTACGTTCACGGCTACCGATCCCGGCGGCCTGTCCGATGACGATGCGGCGGTGTTCACCGTAACCGCCGTCAATGACGCCCCGGTGGTCAGCGATATCCCCGATCAGACTACAGATGAAGGACAGAATTTTGATCCGATTCTGTTAGACGATTATGTATCGGATGTGGACAACACCGACGCCGATATGGATTGGACACACAGCGGCAATACGAATTTGACTGTAACCATCGATGCCAACCGGGTGGCCACGGTGTCTGCGCCGGATGAAGACTGGAACGGCAGCGAAACTATCACTTTTAAGACCACCGATCCGGATGGCCTGTCTGATAACGATGCCGCCGTGTTTACCGTGTCATTTGTCAATGACGCCCCGGTAATCGATGATACACTTCCGGAGTTAACCTTTAAAGAGGATAGTGAGTTGTATTACGATATTTCCAACTGGTATCCTTATGTAACGGATGCGGATAATCCGGACAGTACTTTGAACTATCAATTGCACAGCGCTACGGATACTCTTACTGTGGTTAATGAACAAGATCAACATCTTATTTCGGCCTTGGGAAATTGGTTTGGCATGACCATGTTAAAACTGGTTGTTTCGGATGGAACCTCTGCCGATTCAGCCGATGTATCGGTGCAGGTGCAAGCGGTCAACGATGCGCCACAGATTGTCGATATTCCGGACACCACTTATATGGACGCCGGCGATACCCTGGCGCTGAATTTGGCGGAGTTTGAATCCGATGTGGATACCCCGGGTGAACGCTTGAACTGGCAGTTATCCACGGAAGACACGGTCTTGCAGATTGTGAATAGCAATGAACCCAAAATGGTGCGGATGACCTGCGACGCCCAAACCGATGATACCGTCAGTCGATTGTTTATGACATTGACCGATGACAGTGCGGCTGCGGCCCGGGATACGCTGCTGGTTAAAATTTCCAAAAAAGTAACGGCCTTAACTTTCAATCAACCGGTAGTCCCGCGGCAAACCGAGTTATACCAGAACTATCCCAATCCCTTTAATCCCCGCACCCATCTCCGGTTTTATTTGGCAAAACCGTCCCATGTGACCATCGATATTTACAACACGGTCGGTCAAAAATTGATCACTCTTGTGGACGATACGTATAGGCCGGGACAGCATACAGTGGTTTTTGACGGCGGCAATTTACCCAGCGGCCTGTACCTCTATCGCCTGCAGACGGACAACAAGTCGGTTTTTAAGAAGATGATTTTGTTGAAATGAGTTAAAGTTAAGCGGTCAATAGCCGAAATTTATAAGTGGGCATAAATGACACCTCCTAAAAACCGTTCCGAATGTGTGGGCTTAATCGGGACGGTTTTTTTATTTATGGAAGATGAATGATTGACTTCCAACACTCGATCCGTTTTCCCAGTCCTGTGAAATGGACACCATATCCGCTGAAAGAGGGCATCTAAATCGAAATGGTGTATATTCGCTTGTTAGCACATATCGTAATGCCACGTCGCTTTGCTTTTCCAAATAGGATCACATTGATATTCAATTTCAACGTCTTGTTTGGTTATAGTTTTGTAATAATTTTTATTCTGAGATAATTATGGCATTTTTGCCAATTGGTATAAGAGAATCGTAATGGGTGCGATCTAACATTGAAAGTTAAATTATACCCATATTGGAATAGGTGATCTCATTTTAACTGTCTTAATGGCAACCAATTTTTACTTAGTTGAGTAATTTTTAATACAATAGCCTGAGGTTTCTATAATGGGATGGATATATAAAAATAATGAAGGAGTGTATGTAGGGCATATGGCTATATGGACCAACAATTACAAAGGGAATGCGGGCTTTTGGCATAATAGGCCGGAAGGGGAGGGGTAAGATTTGATGAGTATGGTGGTGAAGTCTGGAAAGAATATGTAAGAAAGTATGGGCATCAATGGGGGTGTTACTAGTGGAAATTAAAATTAGATACTTACTATGTGTACTTTTCTTTTTTTGTACACACAAAATGCTTATTCGCAGGTAATCATAAAGAAAGTAATAATAGCCGTTGGAAATTCGGAAAATAGTATAAAAGATGATGGTGAACCTTTTGGCGGAGGATTGCCCACTACACATTTTTGCGTAGATGGTGATTTAAATATATTTATTATTGATAATATTGCTCATGAGATAAAAAAATTCAATATAAATGGTAAGTTTTTGGGTAAAATAATAACCCCAAATAGTATACCAATTGAAATAACTTGTTTTGAAAATACTGTTCATCTGATTGGAAACAGATATCTTTTCTTTATGGGGTATAAGGAAAAAGATAAAAATGAACGTCAAGATGGAATAATTACGATTAATATTATTGATTTAAAAACATTTTTTCCTGATTTGAATTTTCCTACGGATAAAATTTTTAAAGATAATATCATGAATTAGGGGTTTATTTGAGATTCGAATTATTGTGGTTAGCAATAATAATGCAATCAACTGTAAGTTCCTGAAAGATTCATTTTAAACTATGAAAAAAGATCATGTAAATTAGACATAATATGAAAACATCAACAGTACTCATAACATTCCTTTACCTGAACATTTTACTTTCAGTAACCGTAAACGCTCAATATGTGGACTGTGCAAACGAGCTGCATACCGGGCAAAATGATTATATGCCGGACTACCTGAAGAATACGGCGCTGCCTTTAACCGATCCAACCATCACCGATAATATGTCCATTATCGGGCGTTTGCCTTACGGCATCCAGCCCGATAACCTCATATACCGGGATAAAACCTGCTGTTTTATGCCGTGGACAATATGATCGAAATCCGCGATGTCGGATATTACGATCATAGACATATTATCAAATACGTTTACCGTTATACCCTGATCTGACATTAAAATACTACCGGATCAGCATCATCTTGCGCATGCGGTTAAAGGGCTGCGAACGCAGGGCGTAAAAATACGTCCCGCTGGGTGCGTCCAATCCTTGTTTATCGGTTCCGTCCCACCGAAACAGATGCTGACCGCTTCCCAATGGTCCTTCGTACAGTTGTTTGATAACCTGGCCCCGGATGTTGTAAACGGTGATGCGGGCCTCAACCGCTTCGCTGTAACCATCGGGAATGTTGACCACAAAGCGGGTCAGGGGATTGAAGGGATTGGGATAGTTATTGGTCAGCATAAATTCATCAATATGGGCCAGCACTTCCCGGTTGAGGGCATGGTCAGCCAGCGGCGCGGCTTTGACCGTTTGATGCCGGGTTGGCCGGCCGTTATAATCCACGTCTTCGATGTGATACCAATACGATTGACCGTTTTGCACATCGGTATCCACCAGGCGGTACGCTTTACCTTGAGAATGAGTGCCCAAACCTTGCAGATCGGGGTGGTTTTCAAAGGAAGCGATTTGCCGGTAAGCGCCCTTCTTTGATGCACTGCGATACACATTGAATCCCATATTATTGAGCTCCGAAGCGGTCTGCCAGCGCAAAACAACCAGTCCGTTGCCCGCTTCGGCGGTGAACGAAGTGAGCTCCACGGGCAGGGACTGATCGGATTGATAAACGGCGTTGTAGGCGTTCACCCGTCCGGCGCCCATATTGCCCGTATAACCGGATGATAAATTTGCCTCGATATCATCAGCCGTATCGTACAGCATCTGTTCCACTTCCACGGCGGTCAAATTGGGGTTGCGCGATTTGATCAGGGCGGCCACGCTGGCCGCTATGGGCGTAGCCATGGAGGTGCCGGTCAGACTGGCGTAATCATCCGTGCCGGGGCTACTGCTGTTGTGGTAGGTGGAGTAGATATTGGTAGCCGGCGCGGATATATCCACATAATAGCCGTAAGCCGTACTACTGTATTCGCTGTCACTTTCATTGGTACCGGCTACAGTGATGACATCGGTGCGTTCTTCCATGAAATCGGGAGTCGTGCTATTATCGTTACCGGCAGCCTTAAATATTAAGCGATATCGGGGATCATTGGCCGTATCGGGTGAAGTCGTGTTATAAACAAAATATTCGATGGCGTCCTGTAAAGCGCTGTTGGACGACGATTCCCAACTGCAGGAAGCGGCAAACGCCCCGTTGTCTGCGGCATAATTGAAAGCATTAGCCGCAAAATCCATTGAAACATATCCCAATCCGCTATAATCATAGCCAATGCGCAAACACATCACTTTTACACCGTTACCGTTACCCGTGCCGTCCTCGCCCCAGCCTCCGGTTACAGAAGATACGCCGCGTCCGTTGTTGTTAATTGCCCCGATATTTCCGCCGCAATGGGTACCATGTCCGTTATAATCACGTGGATCGTTATCTTCAATATCATAGTCATCATTACCAAGCGGTAAGATTTCCGTAACAAAATCCCAGCCTACCCAATCATCGTTGTAGCCGTTACCGTCTTCATCGACGCCGCTGTTGGTGTTGGACATTTCATCCTGGTTAATCCAGATGTTTCCCAAAATAGAATTACGGTCGTTCTCATCGGCGTTGCTGCCGGCCAGGTCTTTATGGTACCAGCGCACCCCGGTATCCATCATAGCCACGATCACATCCGAACTGCCGTCATCGATATCCCAGGCCTCCGGGGCGTCCACATCGGCGTCATTGCTCTGATGGAGATGCCACTGTGTGCCGTAATCCGGGTCATCGGGAGTGCGGTACAGTGGCACAATGGCGATGGCTTCACCGTGAATGGTTTCGATCAAAGCATCGTATTCGGCGGCAATGGTCTGTACGTCAACTTCTCTTAAAAAATGCAATTTGAACCAGGCGTCCAGAGTCACCGGTTTGTCCGGCGTACCTTTATGTTTGATATGAGGAAAATGGCGCTCTACCCGCGCCACATCGCGCAGAGCGTTCAGCGAATCGATGGCGGCGATGCCCATGCGTCCCGATGTATACAAGCCGGGATCGGCTGCCGCCAGAGCGGTCCGGGTCAGCTTGATGCTTATTTTGGTCTGGGCGTAACGGATGTCAGCATCCTGAGCAGAAACGCCCATAAAACTGACACCAATGCACAGAAGTAAGGTGAGCACGAAGTTCTTCATAAATCCCCCTTTAAACGGATTAAAAACTTCAGGTCTTGAACGGCTAAGATTTTGTACTATTCCGAATACGATTAAAAAGAGGCGTAGAACCAGGTTTTGATTCAAAGTATCCGGAAAAACGGCGACCATCGGTTTGTATTGACGGTTCCTAAACCATTCTCGCCGCATTAAATTGATCGACTACATCCTGACACGTGGTGATCAAGATTACAATTAGGGCCTTTCCGGCCCCCTTATGGCGTTTGGTTGAATCCAACGTTTGATTATTCCGACCTGCAATATCCGGGTTATTTGATTATCCAAATACGCAATTGTTTACCGCCCAATTCAATAGAGTAACTCTTTTGCCCAGATAAAACGCTATAACGCCCACCATTCATTCCATTGGCGTAATCGATGCCGTCATTGGTGGCGATCATTTGCCAGCGGCCCCGGGGAAGAGTAACATTGCTGAACGTGCCCGTCATTTCATCGGTGTTGACCAACACAAAAACCTTTTCATCCACAATGTAGCCCAGGAGTTTTTTGTTCGGCGGTTCGATCCACCGATAATAATTGCTGTCCGGTTTGTCGGCGATGCGGAATACCCGGCCATGGGGGCTTTTTCGAAACGTTATCAATCTTTTCCAGAAGGCATACATATCAGCGTAATTGCAGTGCACTGCGGAGTCAGCATCGGCATTCAGTCCTTTGTTGGCCCAGATAAATGCGTTGGCTTTAGCCAGATTGTAGGTATCCCGTTTGCCGTGGAAGTACAGCGGTTTGCCGTTCAGATATTTAATCACTTCCTTAAGCGGGGTATGCCCCTTACTGCGCATCATCTCGCTGCCGCCGTGCAGTACAATGGGACCCAGGGATGTTAACAGTAGGGTAGCGGCGATTTTATAGCGATCCTCATGTACGCCCAAACGGCCGTCCCAGTTGTGTTGGGCAAAACGGTCGGCCAGGGCCCAGTTGTCGTGAATATCTAGATAATTGATACCGGATAGCGGCGTATCGTCGGTTTCAAAACCGGCGGATAAGGCCTTTTTAACCGCTTGCCGGTTACCGGCCCCGCCGGCGTAGCCCCGGTCGGTGGCTTTATTCTGGGGGTTGGATACCGGTCCTTTAAAGGCGTTGCGCGCCTCGTCCTGAAAAAAGGTGATAGGCGAGTCCGTTTTGTACCAGTCCCAGTCCGGATTGTTTTCGTAATCGGGATCGGCAGAGGCAATCCACGGTTCGCCGTAAACGATGATATCCGGGCCCAGCTCTTCCTTTAATGCCGTTAAAGTTTGCTCATCGGTTTGTCCGGCCAGATCGATGCGGAAGCCGTCGATGCCGTACTGCTCAATGATATCCGTGCATTGTTCGATAATCCAGCGCTGCATCATGGGCCGCTCTTCCGATTTGGTCTCCGTGCCGTATTCGCCGATATAATCAAACCGGTCTTCCGTGCGGTAAAAGTAAGGCACATCCATAGCCGAAAAATTGAAATAAAACTGCCGGCCGTCCATGCGTTCCGCTGTATGATTGAACACAACATCCACGATAACGGCTATACCGTGATCGTGAAAGGCCTGCACCAGATCGCGAAACTGGCGGTTCTGGGCGCCGTGCCCACTGCCGGCGGTACGAAAACGGCTTTCGATGGCAAAGGCATGGGATGTGCGGTAACCCCATTGGTAGTTTTCATTGTTGATGCCCTGTTCGATCATGTAAGGATCGTTGGCAAAAGCATCTTGCCATTGGTCATCGGGATAATGCAGAAATTCCTGGACCGGCATCAGATGCACCACATTAATGTCCAGATCCAGCAGATGATCGAAACCGATGGCCTGACCCTGAGCGTTTTGCAGTCCGGGCGTTACAAATCCCTTAAATGTACCTTTTAATGAATCCGGCAGGGGCAGGTTACGGGTAAAATCCTGCACATGCACCTCGTAAGCGACCACGTCCTGCATAGCCGGAATGCCGTCCGTTAAGGGCGTGGCCGGTTCCATGGCCGGCCAGATGCGGGTCGGCCCGAAGCTATCCACACTGACCCGCCCCCAGGGATCGGAGAAGTGCACGGAATCGGTTGGATAAAAATGGTTGCCCGGCTCATCGGGTCCGAAGGCGGTGAAATCGTAATACCAGCCCTGCCAGTTGCCCTGCAGGCGGGTTTGCCACACGCCGTCGGCGTGCAGCTCCATTGGCAGTCTGGAATGGGCCGGTTCGCCTGGTTTGAGATAAAGATGTAGGAATACCGAATCGGCCCGAGGTACAAACAGACGGATATAGGTGGCGTTCTGTGTGGGATAAAAGTTGGCCCCCAGTTCTTTGTCCGAGTACAAGTGACGGAACCAGCCGTCGTAGCGGGCCGGCGCTTTGGCGTCGGTATAAGGCGTATGCACGTAATACAGCCGTTTACGATTGACGTCTTGT
This sequence comes from Caldithrix sp., assembly GCA_014730185.1. Lineage (GTDB taxonomy): Bacteria > Calditrichota > Calditrichia > Calditrichales > Calditrichaceae > WJIP01. Next base: position 7,592 of record WJIP01000256.1, read on the forward strand.
GCGGGCACCAGCTGCAAGACGCCCGGCTCGATATACAACACGCGATTGATATTGATGGCGTTGCCGTCCGCTTCGGTTAATTTATAGAGACTGGCCTCATATCGATAATCCGGTTTTTGGTTTGGAAATCGCACCCGGATATCCCGGGACGAAACCATTTCTGCTTCCACCGTCAGCGGTTTGATGTGGGCGGCAAAAATCAGATTGCCGCTTTCGATATTACCGGCCCGGGCTGGCGGGTCTAACCATTGACCGTCGTTGATGCGATATTTAAAGGGCGTGCGCGGGACAACGGTTTGCATGTCGGGATTGGGGATAGCCAAATACCACAGCCCGGATTGGGCGGTGTTGGGGCGTAAATGCCATCGGGGATCGTTCAAATCGTGATCCCAGTCGCGCATACCGCCTTCCACGATCACCTTATCCGGTTGGACCTGATAGACTTCTTCATCGAAGATGAAGTAGGTGGTGTCGTTGCGGTGGGCATAGCCCTGCACGCGTTCCGGCCGGGAAAAGGACCCCCATTGAGCATACAAACCAGACAGGCCGATCAAAAGCGCTACCAATATTTTAGCCATGGATCCTTCCTTATTATGTTTCGGGTATTACGAATGTATTCAATGTATCCATTTAAGGGGATCAATGTACATGACCGGAGATTTGAGTACAAATGAAAAAACGGCGGGCAGATTGAGGCCCTTCAATCCGTCTAACCATTTAACGCGAATGAGACCGCAACTGAAGTCCTGTTATTTTACATATTTTTGACATTGCATGCAAAAATTTAGTTTTTAAGTAACCCGATTCTGGGTATTAATTACCAATACTGTGCTATGAAATCATGAAACCTTGCGCTCCCGAAAAAACATCGGGACAACCTCAATAGAACCAGTCCAAATCATTTTCCTCCTCCAGTTCCTTGAAATCCCGGATGATTTCATCCCGATTCATTTCTTGGAAGGAAATGTCTTCTATCGGGATACTGCTGAATTTATAAATATCCGTGGATGAACGACTCATGGCCCGCCCGCCCATCCGTAATCCGAAGGGATAACTACATAGCGGCGCCTAAGGCTTAATCGTTATAACCCTTAACCTGGCCGTCTTCATCAATAGTGACCCTGATATTGCCCAAATGATCCTTAGTCATTGGTTCATTATTGATTAATGCAATCCATTTTATTTTAATAAATATTGAAAGATAAAAATTATACCGCCCACAATAAAAATAAATCCACCAACTTTTAATTTTTGAATCCTTGTTTTTTCCCTGAAGTCTACTTTTTTACTTTTTCCCTGAATCTTAATTATTTTTTGGTTGAAAACAAAGGAAATTAGCCCGATTAATAATATAACGACTCCGAATATAAAGGTGAAGAGATCCTCTTTCATAGGGTTAAATCTCTGTTCCGATCTTTTTAAATTAGGACTTAATGGCATGCTTTTGGGAAATCATCACCAGATTTAGGCCGTATCTCTTAATCCCATTAATTTAGGACCTTGTATACCATCGCTATCTCAACGGAACCGAAAAAGTAAAGAGCGACATACCTGCTTTGCCCATGCCCAACCGGCCTGAACTACCGTTGGTCGTGTGTTGCCGGTGTACAAAACGGCCTACGCCATAACCGACCATGGCTCCGGCCATCACATCCGAAAGCCAGTGTTTATCGTGATAAATGCGGGCCATACCTGTCAGAACGGCCGCCGAATACCACAAGCCCTTCCATAAAAGGTGATCGACCGATTGGGCCATGACCGTTGATACGGCAAAGGTAATGGATGTATGCCCCGAAAAAAAGGCCCGGTTGGATTCCCGGAATCGCAACGGTCGGTAGGTAAACGGCCCCTCATCTCGGAAAGGCCGCGATCTCCCAAAAACATCTTTCGTAATAACGGTGATTAATCCCGTGTACAATAAGGCTTGTACGGACTTTAATCCGGTTCGGCGGATGTCACGGTTATCCAACACCCAGCCTAGCCCATATAAGGTCAATGTCCCCCCGATCATATACCAGCGATCACCGTAGTAATCATCGATGGCAAAAATGCGATCTCTGCCGGTAGTTTGCCGGGCTTGCGTCCATTCGCGCACCGCCCGATCGGCCAGCATGGCGCTGAGCACCATTCCGCTTCCGGCCAATGCCATTCTGGTTTCTGTATCACTCAGACTGAACAGTTTGTCATTTAGAGCTAAACCCAAATCAACCGTATCGTAAAAGTTGTTGTTCAGGTGGTCGAACCGGTTTCCGGCCATTCCGTGAACCGTTAACAACAGCACAATGAATAAAATGGTTTTGCAAGCGGACATCTTGTCTAATCCTGTTAGGGCATTATGATTCGGCAAAGTTAAAAATATGGTTTTTGGCCATCAGGGTCAATGTTAATCCACGCATGAACATAAAAATCAACAGCGCCAGCCACATACCGTGATTGCCCAGCAGGTTCATGCCCAAATAAATAAGTGGAATATAAAAGACTAACGTGGATATGAGCATGGCATTGCGCATGGCTTTGGAGGCGGTGGCTCCGATAAATACACCGTCCCACACATAACAAATACTGTTGATCACCGGCGCCGCAATGGTCCATGTCATAAAGGTGAGGGCCAGGCGTACCACATTTTCCTGGCCGGTATAAATGCGGATAATGGTCTCGTCAAACAGACCGTAAACCACGCTGAAGGCCGCCCCCAGGCCTGTACCCCAGACAAAGATCAAACGAATGGCCACTTTAAGCGTCGGATAGGAACGGGCTCCGATGTATTTACCCACCATACTCTCCGCGGCAAAAGCAAAACCGTCGATGCCGTAGGAAAACACCATCCACAATTGTAACAGAATACTGTTGGCCGCCAAAATGTCATCACCGAATTCGGCGGATTTGGCGGTAAACAGGGAAAAAGCAAAAATGAGCAGCAGAGTGCGGATAAAAATATCGCCGTTGAGCATGAAAAAACGTTTCAGAGCATCCACATAAAACAGATGGGCCCATTTCAATGACTTCAGGTAACCCCAGTATTTTCTATGGAACAATACCAAAGCCAAAACCAAACCGGAATATTGCGCGCACACCGTACCCAGAGCCACACCGTCGGATTTCATGCCCAGAACTTTGATGAAAAATACCGTAAACCCGATATTCAACAGATTGGTGGTAATGATCAGGATCATGGGATAGCGGGCGTTCTGCATACCCAGGAACCAGCCCTGCATGGCATACAAGCCCAGGGTGGCCGGAGCGGCAAAGATGCGGATATAAAAATAGCTGCGGGCAAAATATTCCACATCTCCGGAGGCCTCAATCAGGAAAAAACTGAACGAAACGATAGGCCATTGCAACACGATCATAAGAACACTGCCGGCAGCGGCCACCAGCAAAGCCCGGCCCAGTACCCGGATAATTTCCGGATTATTATCAGCGCCGTATGCCTGGGCGGTTAAACCGGTGGTTCCCATGCGCAAAAAGCCGAAGCCCCAATACAAAAAATTAAATATCATGGTTCCGATGGCTACGGCTCCGATAAAATACGGTTCCGGTAAATGGCCGACCAGTGCCGTATCCACGGAAGACAGCAGCGGCACGGATAAATTGCTGAGGATATTGGGTACGGCCAGATTTAAGATTTCTTTGTTTAATTTCGATCGCATGGTGTGTAAGTCGTCTGCATCTGATTCGTCTATTGTATTAAAATGCCATCAAACCGTTCAAACGGAAAACATGTTTTGCCGGAAAACCGGTTAATCGCATGCGGTTATTCCTTTTTGACCAATGGCATCGGCCGTTTACAGGTCCTGATGATCGGTTTTTTTGTCAACGTGTGGAACAAATTGTATCTTAAAGATCTTAATTTAAACTAATTAGTAAATAATTTAAAGAGAATAAATCGGTTAGCATGATCAAATTACATAAGGAGGAAACCGTGCCCTGGATTTTGAGATCGGTTTTTCACAGACCTGCCATCGTGTTTCTGGCGCTGATGGTCATGATTTTATGGTGGACACCGCAACTGGCCAAAGCGCAGTTTGGCGGGGAATCACATGTGAAGGCGGAACTGCTTTCGGAAGTCACATCTCTGCAACCGGGCAGTGATGCCTGGTTGGCCATCCGCATGGTAATGGACGAAAACTGGCATACCTACTGGCGCAATCCCGGTGATTCCGGTCTGGAAACCACCGTGGAATGGACCTTACCGGATGGCATTACCGCCGGAGCCATCCAATGGCCTTACCCCAAACGCATCGAAGAACCGCCACTGACCACTTTCGGTTATAAGGGAGAAATATATTTATTGATTCGCCTGAGGGTGTCGGAATCCGTAAAAACCGGACAGCAGGTTGCCTTAAAAGGCACCTTAAGCTGGCTGGAATGCGCGGAGGTGTGTATCCCCGGTGAGACTACCATCCAAACCGTGTTGCCGGTCAGGGAAGAGCCGGCACAAACCAATGAAGAACTGGCTGAAGTATTTGCCCAGGCCCGCAGCCAGATGCCTCTACAACAGAGCGGCTGGCAATTCGATGCTGCTTACCAGGGTAATACCCTGAAAATAATGGCCCGGGCGCCGGAATGGTTTAACGGCAAAATCCGGGATTTAACGTTTTTTCCATATCAGAAAAACGTTATCAAGAACACCGCTGCTCAGGAGTTATCACGCAAGGATGGTATCTTAACCTTAACCGTGCCGCTGAATGAAACGGCCGCGGAAAAACCGGATACGCTGAAAGGTGTGCTCGTCTCCGACAGCGGTTGGCGGGGTCAGGATTCAGAAAAGGCGGTAGAATTTACAGCCCTAACCGGTGATGAACTGCAGGCTGTCGGTTCGACGAGTCATACATTGTCAAGCGTTTGGCTGGCCATATTATTTGCTTTTCTGGGCGGCATCATTCTTAACCTGATGCCCTGCGTGCTGCCGGTTTTATCCATTAAAATTATGGGTTTCGTGAATCAGGCCCACGATGAAAACGCCAAACCCTGGCAGCATGGTATCGTCTTTACGTTGGGTGTGCTGCTGTCTTTTTGGGTGTTGGCCATTGCCTTGTTGGTTTTTCAGGCCGGTGGCGAACAACTTGGATGGGGTTTTCAATTACAGTCGCCCATCTTCCTGATCATATTGTCCGCCTTTCTGTTTTTATTCGGCCTGAGCATGTTTGGTGTGTTTGAAATCGGGACATCTTTAACCACCATCGAGGGCAAAACTCAGGGTAGCTCCGGGTTTATGGGCTCCTTTGTCAGCGGCATTACTGCTACTGTGGTAGCCACACCTTGTACGGCACCGTTCATGGGCGGTGCTCTGGGCTATGCCTTAACCCAACCGGCCTGGGTCTCACTATTGGTATTCACATTTCTGGCTCTGGGTATGGCCGCTCCGTATGTCCTGTTTTCCTCTGTGCCGGCATTGCTTAAATTCGTTCCCAAGCCGGGAAGATGGATGGAGTCTCTGAAGCAATTTATGGGCTTCTTGCTGGTCGGCACCGTCGTGTGGCTGTTATGGGTTTTAGGTTTGCAGTCCGGACCCAATGTCATTGTTTTAACATTGATCGCCTTGCTGGTCACCGCACTGGGGGCCTGGATTTACGGACGCTGGGGCCATTTAGCTATGCCGGCCAAAACCCGGGCCGTGGCCACCGTTTTAGCTGTGATCATGGTGGTGGTGGGCAATGGCTTCGCTATTTCTGCGGTAGATGATTTTGCAGTTTCGGCAACCACTGCTTCTGCGTCCAGCAATTCCAAAATAGACTGGCAACCCTTTGAGAAAGAAAAAGTTGAAGAACTGGTGGCCCAGGGTAAGCCCGTGTTTATCGATTTTACGGCGGCCTGGTGTCTGAGTTGTCAGGTCAATGAACAGGTAGCCTTTGGTTCGCAAAAAGTCCAGGATAAATTTTCGGACCTCGGTATTGTGGCCATGAAAGCGGACTGGACCTCCCGGGATGAAAGCATCACCCGAGCTTTAGCCTCCTACGGACGCAATAGTGTTCCTCTGTATGTGTTATACACCGGGGACAACAATCAACCAAAAATTTTACCGGAAATCATCACGCCCGGAATAATTTTGGATCATTTAAAGTCTATAAAGAGTAATTGAAACAGCAACCAAATCCAAAAATAAGGAGGCCAGTCGTATGAAGATAATTAAAATCGTAATTCCGGTTTTAATTCTGACCATAGCATTATGGGCTGCCAATGCCCGTTTATCGGAAAAGGCACCCGACTTCAAGTTGAAAGATGTAAGTGGTGAAGTGCATGAGTTGTCCGATTACAAGGGCAAATATGTGGTATTGGAATGGGTGAATTTCGGATGCCCTTTCGTTAAAAAACACTACAACAGCGGCAACATGCAGGCTCTGCAGAAAAAGTTTACCGAAAAGGGTGTTGTGTGGTTATCCGTTTGCTCTTCTGCTCCCGGTAAACAGGGACATTATCAGGCCGATGAGCTGCAAGACGTATTAAATGAAAAAGGTGTCCACCATACCGCTTATCTGATTGACGAAGACGGCACGGTGGGACGCAAATACGGAGCCAAAACCACACCGCATATGTATATTATCAATCCCAAGGGTACACTGGTGTATGCCGGCGCCATTGACGATAAACCGTCAACCAAACTGGCGGATGTGCAAACCGCTGATAACTATGTGGTCAATATTTTACAGGCAGCCCTGGCGGACAAGGAATTTGAACCCAAATCCACTTCACCTTACGGTTGTTCGGTGAAATACGACTAATACAACCTGTTTTATTATTGTTTAAAGGCGCCCCAGAGGCGTCTTTTTTTTTACCCGCCCTAAAAAAATCGGTTTATTATTCTGTTTATCCATAAAATTCGGGCAATTTTTGTTTGAGAATTAACGGTTTCGGAGTATTCGCAGTGCCCGATTTAATTTTTGCAATACACATTATATTGATTTAAATTTATAAATTTTAATCATTTGGTTAGGCATGTTTTTTGAATTAATACATACGGAAAATGGTAGTAAAGCCCGGGCAGGGTTGTTGGAAACGGATCACGGCAGCGTGCAAACGCCCGTTTTTATGCCGGTCGGCACTCAGGGCACCGTAAAAGCCATGTCCCCACGGGATTTACAGGAGCAAAAGGTGCAGATAATTCTGGGCAATACCTACCATCTGTACCTGAGACCGGGCCTGCCGGTCATCCGTGATTTAGGAGGTTTGCACCCGTTCATGCAATGGTCCGGGCCGATTTTAACCGATAGCGGCGGCTATCAGGTATTCAGTTTACAGGATCTGCGAAAACTGGATGATCAGGGGGTATCTTTTCAGTCCCATCTGGATGGTTCCCGTCACCGGTTCACGCCGGAATCCGTTCTGCACATCCAACGAATACTGGGCAGTGATATTATGATGGTTTTGGATGAATGTCCGCCTTATCCGTCGGAAAGGGACTATGTGATACAATCCAACCGCTTAACCCGGCAATGGGCAGCGGAGGCCAAAGCCATCTACGACAGCACGGAACCTTACTATGCGCACCGCCAGTGGTTATTTGCCATTGTACAGGGGGGTGTTTTTTCCGAATTGCGTCAGCAAAGCGCCCGAGATTTGATTGACCTGGATTTTCCAGGTTATGCCATCGGCGGTTTGTCTGTCGGTGAACCCAAGTCCGATATGTATGCCATGACCGATTTGAGCACGGATATTCTGCCGCCGTCCAAACCACGTTATCTTATGGGCGTGGGAATGCCGGAAGATATTCTGGAAGGCATTGCCCGCGGGGTGGATATGTTCGATTGTGTGATTCCCACGCGCAATGCCCGCAACGGAACCGTGTTTACTGCAAACGGTAAAATGGTCATTAAAGCCGGACGGTTTAAACAGGATGAAGCTGCCGTGGATGCGCTTTGCCCCTGTTATACGTGCCGGAATTTCAGCCGGGCTTACCTGCGGCATCTGTTTAATGCCAATGAGATCCTGGGCTTACATCTGGCCACCTTACATAATATTTATTTTTATCAGTGGCTGCTTCGGGAAGCCAGACAGCATATCCTGGATGATTCATTTATACTGTGGAAGGCAGATATGATGCCCCGGATCAGTCAAACGATTGAAGAAATTACTACGGTTTAACATGAAAGAGAAAAGGAGATAGGATGTTCGAGATGATTTTTTTAATGGCCCCCGCCAACAACGGTGACGGCGGCGGAGCCAATCCGTTTTTATCGTTTTTACCCTTCATCTTAATTATTGTCATTATGTATTTTTTAATGATTCGTCCGCAGGCTAAAAAGCAGAAAGAAAAACAACGCATGCTGGAAGCCTTGAAAAAAGGGGATAATGTGATTACCAGTGGCGGGATTCACGGTAAGGTAGTGGGCTTTACCGATGAAAATAAAACCGTCATCGTTAAAGTCGATGAAAATGTGAAGATGAAGGTGGATAAAAGCGCCGTTAATGTGGTCAATCCTGTAGGAAAACAATAAAGTTGGTATTATGCGAATTATTTTTATGGGCACGCCGGAGTTCGCCTGCGTATCCCTGAAAACTTTAATCGAACATAAAAATATTGATGTGGCGGCGGTCGTCACCGTGCCGGATAAAGCACAGGGCAGGGGCCTTAAGACGCAGGCCTCACCTGTTAAGTCGATGGCTCTGGAAAACGAGTTGCCAGTGCTGCAACCGGAATCCTTAAACGATCCCGATTTTATAGCCGAACTTAAAGAATTTAAAGCAGATGCCTTTGTGGTGGTGGCCTTTAAGATACTGCCGCAGGAAGTGTTTACCATTCCTGCAAAAGGCACGATCAACCTGCACGCTTCGTTGTTGCCCAGGTATCGCGGCGCTGCGCCGATCAACTGGGCCATTATCAATGGCGATCATATCACCGGCGTAACCACCATGCTGATCGACAAAAAAGTGGACACCGGGCAGATTTTACTGCAACGTAAAACCCCCATTCAATCGCAGATGACCGCCGGAGAATTACACGATCATCTGGCCCGCATCGGGGCGGATTTACTGCCACAAACTCTGGAAGCGCTGCAGGTGGGTACGTTAAAAGCTACACCGCAAAACGATGCCCTGGCCACTAAAGCACCCAAAATTGAAAAAGAGATGTGCCATATCGATTTCAATAAACCGGTGCAGGAAGTTTTCAACTGGGTCAGGGGATTGTCTCCTCATCCGGGAGCCTTTTTTTATCACGGTGAACATCAGATTAAAGTGTTTAAGGCAACGGTGGGAGACGACAACGGGAACGACTATGAGGCAGGAAAGGTCATACACAAGAATCACGAATCGTTTACGGTTGGCTGTAAACCGGGCCTGTTAAAAATTACCGAAGTGCAGATGCAGGGTAAAAAACGCCTACCGGTTTACGACTTTTTCCATGGGTATACCATTGAAGTCAACGAAACGTTAACCTAATGTGATGCATTTGCGATTGACCAATTGAAACTATCTTCTCCCCTGAGGCGTTTCAGAATGTAGATTCCACAAATGAAAGGGGGATAACATGGTTTACGTCAATGTATCCGATCAGCATAATTTCGATAAAGCCCTGCAGAAATTTAAACGCAAGGTACGCAAGGCACATATTCTGGAAATTGCGCAAAATAAATCCTATTATCAGAGTCCGAGTGAGCGAAAACACCGCAATAAATACCGCAGACGTAAATAAAGAGAAGGACGCTTCGGCGTCCTTTTTTTTTGGGGTACATGAAGATCGCATCCCCGTCGATCCTCACCGGCTATCCCGATGCCTGATCGTCCCCATCAAAATTCTGAATTCCGGTAAGTCATCCAGAAACCAGATTGTTATGAAAGAAGCTGCTCAATTTAACCATCCGGGTTAACTCTGTAACCATACAACAACACGACACCATCGATTCCGCTCGTGGATTTCTGCCAACTTTCCCCTTTTTATCCTTGATTTGTATGCATCATTCCCGTATCATTTTAATCCGTATGTATTAGACAAAGGAGTTGGATCGATGGAAACCCTCGAAGCCATACGCACCCGGCGAAGTATCCGGCAATATACGGATCGTCCCGTACCACAGGAAGCGGTGCAAAATTTATTGCAGGCAGCTATGCAGGCACCTTCGGCCCGTAATTATCAGCCCTGGCATTTTATTGTCATTAATGACCGGCAGATGCTGGACACGATTGCCCGGGAGCATCCCTATGCGGATATGTTACAACAAGCTCCCCTGGCTATTGTGCTCTGCGGTGATTTAACCCTGGAAAAAGAATCCGGTTATCTTGCCGTAAATAATGCAGCCGCTACCCAGAATATTTTACTGGCAGCCCATGATCTGGGTTTAGGTGCGGTATGGATTGGCGTGTATCCACGGGAAAGCCGTATTGCAATGGTAAGTAAAATATTACACTTGCCCGAGCATATATTGCCGATTGCCCTGGTCGCCGTTGGTTACGCCGCTGAGTCGAAATCGGCCGTCAATCGTTTTAAACCGGAACGTGTGCGCTACAACCGCTGGTAATGCAGCATACTGCACAATGTAAATCAAAAACGGAGAGATGAACGATGAAGCGAGAAACCCTGTCAACCAATACGCGCTGGGAAAAATTAGTGGGTTATTCCAGAGCGGTCAAAGTGGGCAATACCATTCATGTGGCCGGAACGGCAGCCACCGGGCCATCGGGCGAAATCGTTGGTTCGGGTGATTCTTATATACAAACCTTGCAATGTATCAAAAATATCCGTACGGCGCTCGGCCGGTTCGGTTGTACACTGGAAAATGTGGTGCGCACTCGGATTTTCGTGGTAAACATCGGGGACTGGGAAGAGGTTGGCAAAGCCCACGGCGAATTCTTTAAGGATATTAAACCGGTGACTACCATGGTTGGCGTGCGGGGATTGATTGAATCCAATATGCTGGTGGAAATCGAAGCGGATGCGGTTATCGATTGATGGACAATTGCTCATGAAAATGCATCAGCTCAGGCGTTACTGGTCCACTATAAAATATTTGCGGTGGATACAGATTTACAGTCGCATGACCCTTTTGATCAAAAAACATCTGCTGCACCGTTTTATGGTCCGCCGCATCAATCGGTTAAAAGCGCCAAAAACGCTGCTAAACCTTAACCTGACCATCCGGCCATTCCCTGAAGTATCATTCGATGCCACAAATTACACATTTTCCTTCCTTAATCATCGGGTTACCTTTGGCCGGCATATCCGCTGGAACGATCCGGCGCAGCAAAAATTATGGCTGTATCATCTGCATTATTTTGATTATCTGCTCCCGCTGGCGGTCAAACCCAAGGCCAATCAGTATAGCGTCATCAAAGTCTTGATGCAGAACTGGATGGAAGAAAATCCAACAGGTTCAGGTAATGGCTGGGAACCCTATCCTCTGTCGCTGCGGCTGGTCAATTGGATATATGTCTATGACCGCTACCGTGATTTTTTAACCGATGATGCTGATTTTAACCGGCAACTGACAGATTCCATCTACAGACAGGCCGCATACCTGCGATTGTTTTTAGAATATCATCTGCAGGCCAATCATTTATGGGCCAATATTAAGGCCATGATCTGGGCGGCAGTTTTTTTCGGGCATCGGCAATGGTTCAATCGTTTTGTGCCTCTTCTGCATGAGCAGCTCCGTGAACAGATTCTGGAAGACGGCGGCCATTATGAGCGCAGCCCCATGTATCATGCCATCATCCTGCATGATATGATTGATCTGCTGCAAGTGCTGAACAATGCAAACCAGCGATTGGTTGCGATTGATGGACTTAATGAAGTTAGAGCGGCTATCGAACAGAAAATTCCAGGTGTGCTTCACTGGTTGCGCGCGATGTTGTATAACGATGAGCAATTTGCTCTGTGGGGTGACAGCGCGTATAACATGACACCATCGTACAACCGGTTGAAAAACTATAGTCAAGCCGTATTACCAAAGCAATCTTTACCGCTTACACATAGCAACGAGCGATTAATACCATTTGCCACAAGCGGTTACTATGTGTTTATAGCCGAGCAGCAAAAGCTGATTTTTGATACGGGTCCTCTGGGCGTGCCCTATCAGCCCGGACATGTTCACGGCGATCTGTTATCCTTCACTTATGCCTGCGAGGGCCAGCCCATGATTGTTGATACGGGTGTAGGCACATATTTGCCGGATGCCTTACGCAACACGGCGCGCAGTGTCTCTGCCCACAATACGATGGTGGTAAACGATATGGATCAGGCCGAATTCTGGGCGGCGTTCCGTGTCGGCCGGCGGGTTGAACCGGAGCAGGTCAATGTCGGTAATGACGATCTTCCTGCTGTAACCGCAAGTTATCAGAACCAGCTCAGTCGACGTGAAGCTTATCGGCATCAACGACGCATAACCTGCATTAAAAACCGGTTTTTTCTAATTGAAGATTACGTAACAGCAAAGTCATTGACCTCCGCGGAAACTCTGCTGCATTTACATCCCAGTTGTCGCATAGCCCGGGAACAGAATCACATCCGCATCACCCGGGCCAAAACAGAAATCGTAATTATCTACGATCATCAACATCAGGATGTACAAACCAAAGATTGGTTTTATGTTCCGGAATTCGGTGAAGTGTTGGACAATAAAGTACTTATTTTTAATCATAAAGCCCGGGCGGCTTTGCGAACGGCTTTCATCATCAGTCCGGTGCAATATCTGTCGGATGCACGGCAATTCTGGAAAACGACCATGCATAAGTACCGCAATAGCTAAGCGGCCCGTTTTTGAGATGATGATCCACAAAAAAATTATGCAGTTATTTTGTTTCGAAACATAATGGAAGATCTGTATATTTATTCAAAATAATAGCATGCTGTTTATTGCATTTTTAGCGGTTTTGTATAAATTATCCATTTGTTTTATGCACCATTTAATGGACCAAACAAACATAACAGGAAGAAAAATGACCGAATCAAATATTATGGAATGGGAAAATGTATGGATTCCTATGCCGGACGGGATCCGGCTGGCTGCCCACATCCGGTTGCCGGTAGATGCCGAAACCAATCCTGTTCCGGCAATTCTGGAATATATTCCCTATCGGAAGCGCGATATGAAGGTGGAGCGTGACTCCCGGATCCACGGCTATTTTGCCCAGCACGGTTATGCCGGCGTACGTGTGGATTTAAGAGGCAGCGGGGACTCCGATGGCGTTCTCACGGACGAGTACTTGCAACAGGAACTGGACGATGGCCTGGAAATTTTACGCTGGTTGGAACAGCAAACCTGGTGTAACGGAAAGGTCGGCATCTTTGGTTTATCCTGGGGTGGGTTCAACGGATTGCAAATGTCTGCCCTGAATCCTCCGCAGTTAAAAGCGGTCATTACCGTATGCTCATCGGATGACCGTTATGCCGATGATATCCATTACATGGGCGGTTGCCTGCTGACCGATAATCTATCCTGGGCTTCAACCATGTTTGCGTTTAACTCCTGTCCGCCGGATCCCCAGGTTGTGGAATCGCAATGGAAGGAGCGGTGGCTGGACCGTTTACAGGGCAGCGGATTGTGGTTGAAAAAATGGATGGATCATCAGCCCCGTGACGACTACTGGAAGCACGCTTCGGTTTGTGAAGATTATTCGGCCATTAAAGCGCCGGTATTTGCCGTGAGCGGATGGGCCGATGGTTATTCCAATACGGTTTTTCGTTTAATGGAACATCTCGATGTGCCCCGTAAAGGATTAATCGGGGCTTGGGGACATAAATATCCGCATATGGGCGGCCCGGGACCGGCTATTGATTTTTTGGGCGAATGCATTCGTTGGTGGGATCACTGGTTAAAAGACCAACCGAATGGTGTGATGGATGAGCCCATGTTGCGTCTGTGGATGCAGGACAGCGCTTCACCCATCTTTGCCAAACGACCGGGACGCTGGGTGGCTGAACAGTCCTGGCCGGCAAAGGAAATCCATAATAAAGAATATAAAATGACTTTTGGCCAATTAACCACTGATAAACCAACCGAACCAAATCAGACACTACCAATTCAATCGCCGTTAAGTGTGGGTCTCTTTGCCGGTAAATGGTGTTCCTATGCCGAACAAACCGATCTTCCCTGGGATCAGCGAGAGGAGGATGGTGGTGCATTGACGTTCGACACCGAGCCCTTGTCCCAGGATGTGGAAATATTAGGGGCACCGGTGGTGCATCTGCAGCTCGAAGTCAATAAACCCAATGCTATGGTGGCTGTGCGGCTCTCGGATATTGCCCCCAATGACCGCGCCACCCGGATTACTTACGGTTTACTGAATTTAACCCACCATCAAAGTCATGAGTATCCGAAAAATCTGCAGCCCGGTAAACCTATTAAGGTAGCCATTCCCATGAATCATGTAGCTCAGCGTTTTGCAGCGGGACACCGCATCCGCGTTGCTGTGTCCACGTCTTACTGGCCGTTGGCCTGGCCTTCACCCGAACCGGTCAAACTACAGGTGCATACCGGGCAAAGCTGCGTGCAGTTACCGGTGAGACCACCACGGCAAAGCGATGAATCCCTGCGCGATTTGGGTACGCCGAAGCAGGCCAGGGGAGTGGCCTCCGAATTGATAGCTCCGGCGGAGCGTTACTGGACGGTGAGTCACAACCTAGCCAACAATACGGTCACACTTAATGTTATCAACAAGGATAAACGGTACCGTTTGCCACATATTGATATGCAGGTAAAAAGGGAAGTGACCGAAAAATATACCTATGTAAATAACAATTATGATACTTTGCGTGCAGAAGTGGAAAGCCACATGGGGTTCCGGCGCGGGGACTGGCAAACATTAAGTATAACCCGTACCGTGTTGACCTCCACCCGCACGCACTTTCGTATCAGGGCTACACTGGATGCGTATGAGGGGGATGCCCGAATCTTCAGTAAGAGTTGGGATGAACGCATCGAAAGACAATGGGTCTGAAACATAAATCAAAGTAAAATGGGAGGTAAATACGAATATGGCAAAGAAGAATGTGTTCATTGTGGGTTTGGATGCCTTCAATAAACAGAAACTGGAAAACTTACCACAGGCAAAAGAATGTAACTTCCATGCTGCACTGGATATCACCGATATTCGCAATGTGGATCATTTCGACATGAAAAAGTTAATTGATAAGGCCATCCGCACTTTGGAAACGTTCGATGGTACTGTAGACGGCGTAACCTGTTATTATGACTTCCCGGCTACGGATATCGTACCCATTTTAGCCGAACATTTTAATCTGCCTGGGCCGAACCTGGAAAGTATTATGAAATGTGAAAATAAGTACTGGAGTCGGATTGAACAGCATAAAGTCATTCCGGATCATATCCCATTATTTCAGGCCTTCGATCCCTTTGATGAACAGGTATTTCACCAAATTGACCTTTTGCCACCGTACTGGATCAAACCCATCAAATCGTTTCGTTCCTTTTTGGCCTATCGCATCAATGGCGAGCGGCAATTTAATGATGCTATGCAGGAAGTCCGGCAGCATATCGATTTGATCGGTGCCCCGTTCAAATATCTGATGGAAAGATTCGATATGCCGGCGGAAATTGCCCAGTGGTCGGAAGGGATGATTGCCGAGACACCCATCAACGGTTTTCAGTGTACCCTGGAGGGTTATGTGTACAATGGACGGGTTACCGGTTATGGCATCGTGGATTCCATTCGTGAAGGGGACCGTTCCTCGTTCGCCCGTTATGAATATCCCTCATCGTTACCTCTGGAAATTGAGCACCGCATGATCGATGTGGCCCGCGAAGCCATCACCCAAATCGGTCTGGATAACTCCCCGTTTAACATCGAATTTTTTTATAACCAGACTGTGGATGATGTGTATCTCCTGGAAATTAATCCTCGCATCTCGCAGGCCCATACCGATATTTTCGAAAAGGTGCACGGCACTTCCCATCATTCCATTGCCGTTGATCTGGCCCTGGGGCGCAAGCCGCGGACCATGGAAAAGCGGGGTAAATTCAATATAGCCGGTCACTTTATGCTGCGTACCTATGAAGATGGCCGGGTCAAAAAGGTCCCTACGGTGCAGGAAATTAAAGGACTGGCTGAGCGGATTCCGGGGACGTATGTAAAAGTGCCGGTCAAATCCGGCCAGTATCTGAGGGATTTAAATGGGCAGGATAGTTACAGCTATGAAATTGCCAATGTTTTTATTGGTGGCCGGGATCAATCCGACATTCTGGAAAAATACGATCAGTGTTTGCAACATTTAACGTTTGAAATTGAAACCGACCGGCATGCGGAAATTCATTAAACGGACGATAGCCAACTGTCCTTTTTTCTAAATAGGTGTTAATTTGATGGGACAATCTGCAAATCAGTTTTATCAAACCGTATCCCGCTTTTATGATCAGATGACCGGCTTCGAAAAACGATTGCACAAAGAAAAGGAAATTATGCAAAAGTGGGTTGAACGTTATCGGTGCAAAACGGCTCTGGATGCCGCCTGTGGTACGGGATTGCATACCATCGTTCTGAACCAACTGGGCATAACGGCAACAGGTGCCGATTTATCCAGAGAAATGCTGCAACAGGCCCGACAAAACAGTGAGGCGCTGGGCCTGTCCATTGCATGGCTGGATGTACCTATGCAGGATCTTTCTGACCACACGGATCAGGAAGTGGATATCCTTTTCTGTCTGGGCAATTCAATACCCCATCTCTTATCCACGGAAGAGTTGGAGCGAACTTTTAGCGGATTCCGTAAACTCGTGCGCCCTGTAGGTATCCTGGCTATTCAGATATTAAATTACGAGAACATCCTCAAGAACGCTGAACGCATTGTGGGCATCAAAAAAGCGGGCGGCCATACATTCGTCCGGTTTTATGATTTCCTGCAAAATACCATTCGTTTTAACATTCTATCCATTGAAGAAGATGAAAAAGGACTGCATCATACATTAAGCAGTACCGAATTGTATCCCTATCGTTGGCAAGAACTGCAGTCCTTTCTCGATAAAGCCGGATTTCATACTTTTGAACTTTACGGTGATATGCTGTTTTCTGAATACCATCCCGATCATTCTTCCAATTTGGTGATCGTGGCCTATTAAGCCTGGTTCCTAAACTCACCGGCTGATTATGATGCGATACCTGCCCAGATTTATTTCTTTTAAACAATATTCCGTACATTTTTCCATTTCCTTTTTGATTTCACTGCATCTGTTTGTAGATTATTACAAAACATTGTGTATAAATTTCCACCCTTAGTAATTAATGTTATCCAAAAAGATAGAGGGGAGAACAAATATGGCCAAAAACAAAAAAAATTCCAGGTCTATGTCTCGCCGGGATTTTATGAAAGGCTTTGGATCAGGAGTCGTCGGAGGTTCAATTATGCTGCAAACCCTGCATGCGGCCCCGCCTCCGACAACGGGTACATTTAAGGATGAATCCAACCGGGTTGAACTTACGCTGAAAGTGAACGGAAAATTGGTTCAGACCAAAATTACACCACACACCACATTGATTGAATTAATCCGCGATAAACTTGCATTAACGGGAACGAAAGTGGTGTGTAACCATGGGGAGTGCGGCGCCTGTACCGTGTTATTGGATGGCCGGGCGGTCTATTCCTGTCACATGCTCGCCCTGGATGCTCACGGCAAGGAAGTGATAACCGTGGAAGGATTAATGCAAGGAGAGGAACTCCATCCCCTGCAGGAAGCCTTTATCGAGAAAGACGGTATGCAGTGCGGTTTTTGTACGCCGGGGCAGATTATGGCTGCACAGGGATTGTTGAATGAACATCCCCATCCCAACCGTGAGCAGATTTTGAAAGGCATGTCCGGTAACATTTGCCGGTGTTCAGCCTACCCGAAGATCGCCGATTCAGTGGTGGCAGCGGCTAAAAAATAATTATTAAAGATAACCAAGAAATCTAAAATTGGGGAACGTATTATGGCCTCAGATAAAATAATAAAATCCAGGTTTTTCTTTGAAGATGAAGTCGAGGAAAAACTGGCGGAAGTTCCAACCGAAGAGCCGGATTCCTGGCAGGCGGATGAAAAACTGGCCAAGGTTGGCAAGCCTTATTCCCGCATCGACGGTTACGATAAGGTAAGCGGCACGGCCCGTTACGCCTTTGATATGCACCTGCCCAATATGGCCCAGGCAAAGACCTTGCGTTGTCCGCTGGCTCATGCCCGCATAAAGGGTATAGATACGCGTAAAGCCGAAAAACTATCCGGTGTGCTTGCTGTGTTAACCCACCGGAATACACCGGAAATCAAATGGTATGGCACCAGCTTTCTGTTCGATACCCATCTGCGCTATGAAGGCGATGAAGTCGCTTGTGTGATCGCCGAAACCGAATCCATAGCTGAGCAGGCTATCAAACTGATAAATGTGGATTATGAAGAGCTGGATCATGTAGTGGATGCCAAAGAGGCTATGCAGGATAGCGCCCCCAAATTATACGATTCCGGTAATATCCGTAACGGAGAACCCGGCACGTATAGCCGTGGTGAAGTTGAAAAAGGATTTGCCCAGGCGGACACGGTCATCGAAGATACTTATCGTACACAGATTGCCATCCACAATCCCACTGAAGTGCATTGCAGTGTGGTTAACTGGGATGGAGATCGGTTAACGGTTTGGGATTCTACCCAGGGTATCTTCCGGGTACGGGATGGCGTAGCCAATAGCTTGAATATACCATTGAATAGCGTACGGGTTATAAAAAAATATATGGGTGGTGGATTCGGCAGTAAACTGGAAGCAGGCAAATATACGGTGATGGCTGCTCTGGCCGCTAAACAAATCGGTCGTCCGGTACGCATTACCCTGGACCGCAAAGAGATGAATCTGGCGGTGGGTAATCGGCCCGATTCTGTACAGACATTAAAAGGCGGTGTCAAAAAGGACGGAACGCTGACGGCATTGTTTCATCACTCCTATGGGGCCATCGGGGCCCATCCCAGTAATGCTCAGTGCAGCTGGCCGCTCAAAAGTATGTATAAATGCGATAATGTGAAAGTAGAGGAATACTCGGTTTACATTAATGCCGGCAGAGCCCGGCCCTTCCGGGCTCCGGGGCATGTGCAGGGGTTCTTTGCTCTGGAAAGCTTGCTGGATGACCTGGCGGAAAAAATCAATATGGATCCTCTCGAATTTCGTCTAAAAAACTATGCGGATAAGGATCAGGTCTATAATATACCCTATACCAGTAAAGTACTGCGGGAAGCCTATCAAAAAGGGGCCGATGCCATCGGCTGGCAGAACCGTTCTGAAAAACCCGGTTCCGGGCGAGGTCCGGTAAAGCGAGGCATCGGCATGTCTTCACAAATCTGGTGGGGCGGTGGAGGCCCTCCGGCCTACGCCACGCTTAAATTAAACCGGGACGGTACGCTGCGGGTGATCGCCGGAACGCAGGATATCGGCACGGGCACCTACACGTTTATGGCCCAGGTGGCTGCCGAAGCCCTCGAACTGCCTATGGAGAAGGTTGAGGTTATTCTGGGTGACACGGCGGTAGCCCCGTATTGCGGAGCCAGCGGAGGCAGCACAACCGCCCCTTCGGTTTCACCGGCGGTACGCAATGCTGCGGAAAATATGAAAGCCAAGTTAATTTCCGGGGCAGCGGCTCACCTGGAAGTACCGGAATCGCAGTTAACCTATCAAAAAGGAATGGTTAATCATAAAACGAATACGGATAAATCCATCGCCATCGATCAACTGGTGCGGGAAATGGGTGAGCAGGTGATGGTATCCATCGGTAAGCGCGGTGCCAATCCCGAAGGTTACATGATCAATACGTTCGGTGCGCAGTTCGCCGATGTACAGGTGGATACGGAAACAGGCAAGATTCGCGTCAATAAAATTGTTGCGGCGCATGACATTGGCCGGGTATTGAATGTTAAAACCCTGGAAAATCAGATGCATGGCGGAGTGATACAGGGCTTAAGTTTTGCCTTGATGGAAGAACGCGTCATCGACCGTTACACCGGTAAAGTCGTAACCTTTAACATGCATGATTATAAAATGCCCACGATTATGGATATGCCGGATATTGAGATGTTTATCGTCAGCGGCGGCGATCCGAAGATAAGCAGTACCGGCGTTAAAGGGGTGGGCGAACCGGCCATGATTCCAACACCGGCGGCCATTGCCAATGCAGTGTACAATGCTATCGGCGTGCGTATCAAGCAATTACCCATGACGCCGGACAAAGTATTAAACGCCTTGTACCGTTAACCGCAAAAAGCCAAACAGGAGCATAAATCATTATGAAATCATTTAGTTATCATCAACCCAAAGATATCAGGGAAGCCAGTAACCTGTTAGGGGACAACTGGCAGGATGCCCTGCTCAATGCCGGTGGTACCGATTTGCTGGGTTTGATCAAACATGATATAGAAAAACCGGACCATCTGGTTAATCTTAAAGCCGTTAAAGATCTGGATAAAGTGCGTTATCAGGAAGGCAAAGGGTTGTCCATCGGCGCCCTGGTTAAATTAAACGATTTGGCCGCGATGGATATCGTACAAAACAAATATACCGTACTGGCCGAAGCCCTGCAGGAAACGGCTTCACCGCAGTTGCGCAATATGGGTACCATTGGCGGGAATCTGTGCCAGCGGCCACGCTGCTGGTATTTCCGCGGGGATTTCGATTGCCTTCGAAAGGGCGGCGAATTATGTTTTGCCGCTGACGGCGAAAATAAATACCATTGTATAAGCGGTGGCGGACCGTGCTTTATTGTGCATCCTTCCGATCCGGCGGTTGCCTTATTGGCTCTGGATGCCTCTGTAACCATCGCGGGGAAGGACCGTGAATACACCGTGCCATTACACGACTTTTTTGTTTTGCCGGAAGATGATGTCATGCGCGAAAATATCCTGCAACCCCATGAAATCGTCACCCGAATCCACGTTCCGGATTTACCTTCGAATACACGCAGCGGCTATATTAAATTTAAAGAACGCGATGTCTGGGATTTTGCTGTTGTGAGTGTGGCGGCGGTGTTGCGCATGGGCAGCGAGCGCATCGAAGGCGGAACCATGGCATTTGGTGGCGTCGCTCCCAAACCATGGATGGAAAAAACCATCAATGACGCATTAAACCGTATGGAAGTGACCGACACAAATCTTGATAGTCTGGCGCAAATCGCTTTTACAGATGCTTTACCTCTGGCGCAAAACGGCTATAAAATTCCTTTGGTCCGCAATTTGATCAAACGAGTGATCCGCACTCTGAACGCATAATATGGACCGGAAGGCTACCAGGATGGATACTATTTATCATCGACTGATTGAAGCTTTGGAAAATAATGAAAGCGGGGTAATGCTCACCATTACCGAGGTTAAAGGATCGGTACCGCGCCACAGCGGCAGCAAGATGCTGGTGCTGGATGGGGGGCAAACGGTGGGTTCCATCGGTGGCGGCCGGCTGGAACATGACCTTATGGACGAGGCCAGGCAATTACTGCAGAATCCCCAAATGAAGCAGAAGACCTACAATCTCGATGAAGACAAGGGCATGGCCTGTGGCGGACAGGTTACGGTTTTGTTTGAGCCCTTTGGCCGGTTACCGCAACTGTTGATCTTCGGTGCCGGCCATATTGCCCAGGCCCTCGCTCCCCTGGCTGAAAACTGCGGTTTTCATGTGGCCGTAGCTGACAATCGGGCGGAATTTGCCACCTCTGAAAGATTTCCGCAGGTGAACACGATTTATTGCGATGCTTACGAGACCATTATGCCCCAAATTGAATTTACCACCGATACCTATATTGTTATTGTAACTCATGGTCATGCCCATGATGAGGATATTTTGCAATACTGTGTGGGTCAACCTTTTGCCTATTTGGGTATGATCGGCAGCAAAAAAAAGGTGCAGAAAACATTCAGGCGTTTGCGTGAAGCCTCCATACCGGATGATCAATTAAACAGGGTGCATTCTCCCATCGGTCTGCATATCGGTGCGGAGACACCGGCCGAAATTGCTGTCAGTATTATGGCGGAAATGGTCGCTGTGCGCCATGGCGTGGATGTAACACCGGTGGCCATGAAGCTCAACCAATCACAACTTCTGAACCAAACATAGCAGATTACGGATGCATAGCATGGAACCGTCGGCATCGTCCAAACCTGATAAGCCGATAGCAGCGGTGATACTTGCAGCGGGTCGTTCCAGTCGCTTCGGAAAACCCAAGGTTTTACAATCCTTTAAAGGGCAACCCTTTTTAACGCGCATCAGCCAGCCCCTAAACACACTGGATTTAAACCCCATTATCCTGGTTTTGGGATATAAAGCTCGATGGTTACAGCAAGCATTACCGCAAAGTCATATATCCCAAATCATCATTAATGAGCAATTTGACTACGGGCAGTTTTCCTCCCTGCAGTCTGCCGTCAGGATTATGCCGGAACCCATAAGTGGTCTGCTGGTTTGTTTGATCGACCAGCCGCACCTGCATCCATCCACCTATGAACGTATTGTTCATAAAGCCCGACACCAACCCGAGTGTATCATCATACCAAAATATCAGCAAAAAAAAGGACATCCGGTTTATTTACCGAAGGTGCTTATGGATGATATTCTTAAGGCTCCGCCGGAGAGTCGGCTGGATACAATGATAAAAAAACGGCAAAATGTTATGCGTTTGATCGAAGTTGACGATCCGGGGATATTGCAGGATATCGATACCCCGTCTGATTTACAACGCATTGAACAACAGGAGTAATCACCAGAACAATTGGTGATTATCAACGAGAAGCAGCATCTATTAAAACGGAACGTTGTGTATTATAAAAAGGAGTTTAGCTCAGCTTTAGTCTTGTTTAGCAGTCATTACCCCAACTTGGCCGTACAATCATTGACCATTTCCATCATATTCCCTCTGCACAGGGAGAAAATTAATTATTACAGTCTTCACAAACCACATTAAAATGAACACTGTAATCCACCACATGATTGGATGAGGTAACTTCCCGCGGGACGGGAAGGTTATTCAACCCTTCATCGAATAAATTAATCACTTTACGGCATTTAACACAGATTATATGATGGTGTGGTTCGATTTCAGGATCATAGCGCACGGTATCATGCAGACGGGTTACCCGGGTTATGAGTCCGAATTTTTCAAAGGTTTCCAGGGTCTTGTAAACCGTGGCAAACGAAATAGTGGGATGCTTTGCCCGTACCCGGTTATAAATGATTTCGGGATTAGGATGTGAGCCGTCTTGCACCAGTGCCTGAAAAATCGCCATGCGCTGCGGGGTAACCTTCAGGTTGTTCTTGCGGCAACTTTCGATAAAATATTCTAATGGTTGTGTATTATATTCCATGTTCTTCTCTTGGCAAAAAAAGTTTCCACAGAATAATCATTATCGTCTACTTTGTCAAGGCGAGCCAAAACAATCAGTAATCGATAAGATATACGGAAACGACGGATGCCGGTAGGGTTAAATAGGCCATAGTTTTATGCACCATGGGCAGACCCTCCCCCATGGATCGTTCGATATTCAATAATCCTCCGCTAATCACAGCCATGATG
>WJIP01000257.1 GCA_014730185.1 Caldithrix sp.
AAAGGCGCCTGGTATAATCCTGTCCGGTGGGCAGACGGGCTTGACAGATTGCCGCAGGGATGGTACATTCGGTCACATTTGCCAGAAAAATTATACACATAAATCACCCCCAAAAGTCCGATTCACGCTGAACCAAGACATAATCTTGATTACACTCCTGATGGGTTTTGTTTTGGCCACCAATGTGGTCGCTCAAACCAAATTGGGTTTCGACCTGTCCAATGCTACGATCAACGTGGATGAAATTGTGCCCGGCGGTCCGCCCCGCGATGGTATTCCGTCCATCGATCATCCCAAATTTATTCCGGTACAACAGGCGGATTACCTGCAGGACGATGACATTGTCATCGGACTGGTGCGCGGAGATACGGCCCGGGCGTATCCCACCCGCATTCTGATATGGCATGAAATCGTCAACGACGTTTTTGGCGGGCAGCCTGTGGCGATAACCTATTGTCCTTTGTGCGGGACGTCGATGGTCTTCGAAAGGAAAATCAACGGCAAAGTACGCACATTTGGGGTTTCCGGTTTGCTGTATCGCAGCGACGTTTTAATGTACGACCGGCAAAGCGAGTCGCTGTGGTCGCAATTGGCCATGAAGGCTGTCAACGGACCTGAAGCGGGCGCCGAATTGACATGGCTGCCCAGCGAACACCTGACCTGGAAAGCCTGGCGGGAAAAATATCCGAATGGGCAGGTGCTTTCAACGGATACGGGCTTTGACCGCAATTACGGCGGCGAGGCGTATGCCTCGTATTTCGCTTCCGATGAAACCATGTTTTCCGTGCCGCACAAGCGTAAAGAGCTGGCCAACAAAGCGTGGGTTGTCGGGGTGATTATCAACGGACAGGCCAAAGCGTATCCGGTCGAGGAGTTGCCTTCCAATAAAACGATCAAAGACCGGATTGGCGATCTGGATATTGAACTTCGATACGATGCAAACAAACGGTTGCATGAAGTTGTGAGCGCCGGAGGCCAAACAATTCCTTCGGTGATGGCTTTTTGGTTTGCCTGGCAGGCTTTTTATCCCGATACCGAATTATGGCATCCATAGTTCGAAATAACGAAACGTAAAAGTTAATCGCACGCTATAAACCTGAGAAGTAACGTATGTATGATAAAACGGAAAAAATTTGGGAAAATTTCAGCTATCAATTACGGAAATTTATTCTCAAACACGTATCCGACCAAACGATCGCTGATGATATCTTACAGGATGTATTTGTAAAAATACATTCTAACATTGACGGATTGAAGGATGAATCAAAAATCCGGGGATGGATTTATCAAATAACCCGCAATGCCCTTATCGATTACTCGAGAAAAAAGAAATTGATTCTGCAAAATATGGAAACCATTGAAAAAAGTGAAAGCCGCTCTATCCCCGGTATTGATCAGGATGTGGATTTGGGGCTTGAAGAAATGGTCCACGATTTGCCCGAAAAATATGCCCAAGCGTTAATTTTCACCGAGTTTAAAGGGCGAACGCAGAAAGAATTGGCCAAAGAATTAGGGCTTTCGGTTTCAGCGGCGAAATCGCGGGTCCAACGGGGTCGCGCTCTTTTGAGGGATAGCCTGATGCGATGTTGCCACTTTAAATTCGATCATTACGGGGCTATTATCGACTATCATCCCATAACCTGTTGTTGCTGCCAACAATACTTTGAGAATGAATAATCATAATCGTGCGTCCTTTTTGATATGACTTCGTCTTCATCAATAGAAGCGGATCATATTCAAATATAAGGGAGTGCGTTTATGTTGAATCATTTAACATCCATTTTCGATATCGTTCTGTTTAGCCTTAAAGATATTTGGTTTTACTTGTTGATTACTATTCCGACCTCCGTACTTATTAATCTATCGGGCGCCGCCAAATATCTTAAAACAGCGTTACGGGGGCGTCCATATATAGCCATCTTGTTAGCGGCCTTAATTGGCGCACTGAGCCCCTTTTGCTCTTGCACGGTTGTGCCTGTCATTGCTTCTTTGCTCATCAGCGGCGTTCCTTTAGCTCCGGTAATGGCCTTTTGGATTGCTTCCCCATCGATGGACCCGGAAATATTTTTTCTCAGCGTCACCGCCCTGGGCTGGGAATTGGCCGTTTGGCGATTGGTCTCGGCATTGATACTGAGTGTGGCAGCCGGTTTTATCACGAATATGATTGCCAATAAACTATGATAGATGAGAAAAACATTTTGAGAAATCAAAAACAGGCGTTTACCGGACCCTCCTTTAGTATATCGCAATTAGCGTGGAAGAGGATAGCCGAAAAATTTTATTTGGTTAAACTCAAAGTAACCTCTTTATTGAAGCCCAAAAGTTTTAATGTTGTGCGTATTTCCGGTAGTGGACAGGGCGCTTGTTGTTTAGCGGAAAGCGATTCACAATACGCTTATCAAAAGACGGATGGCTGTTCTTACGATAGCAATCAATCGGCGAACAATCCGCTGGATTGCAACAGTTCAAAGCAATCGAACCGTTTTTTGAAACAGTTGCTAAAGGAGACCTGGAATGCGCTGTATATGATCCTGATGTTTTTGATATTATCGTTTATATTGAAAGCGGTTATTGTTTTATACATCCCATCCGAATGGATTGTTACCCTGTTGGGACAGGGGAATGGTTATTCAATATTTTTAGCTGCGGTTATAGGGGCGCCCATGTATACCAGTAGTCTTGCGGCGTTGCCTTTGGTCGAAGGATTATTGCTGCAGGGGATGAATCCGGCGGCCGCCCTGGCTTTCCTCATTGCCGGACCGACAACGACCTTGCCGGCCATGGCCGCAGTGTGGGGCATAACAAACAAACGGATATTTTTATTGTATGTATCATTTGCATTGTTCGGTGCTTTAGTTATGGGATATGTATTCAAATTGATTACCGGTGTATAATTTCAAGTTTTTATACTCATTAGCATAAAACCGTCAGCGATGCCTAATTAATGTTAAAATTCTGAATTTTTGTCTCAGATTTGTCTCATAAAAACAAAAAAGCCGTTTCTATATTTTATATTAACAACGACTTGCGTTGGCGGTATAAGATTCGAACTTAATAGCCCTCCCGATTGGAATCGGGATGCTCTAAATCACCCTTTTCAGCAATCCATTGCAGCAAATAGGTCTTGTTCTTAAAACCTTTCAGGTAGGCTTCCAGCCCGATCGCTTCCCGTCGGGTGGCAAATGATTGATAATAAAGCAGCTTCCATGGCCCTTTGCCGGCTGTATATTTATTGCGATTTTGATTATGACGATTCAGTCGGTCGCTGAGATTGTGGGTCTGCCCAATATACAACAAGC
>WJIP01000258.1 GCA_014730185.1 Caldithrix sp.
ATGAAGGGGGAACCGACCGTGGGTTGGTTGCCAATAATTTTCTGACGAGCACATCAACGAGCACGGTTTACGGCATATACAGCAATGCCAATTCCAATTTGGACATCTACCACAACAGCGTTCATCTGACGCGATCGTCAAATGGCTATGCCCTATACCAGACGGGCAGCGGCAATGACATCAACATCGTCAACAACATTTTTGCCAATTTGGGCGGCGGTTATGCCTACCAAGTCAACGATGCCAGTACGATCGGAAATCTCGATTACAATGATCTTTATACGACAGGAAGTGTGCTGGCCAGATGGGATAATAACGATCAGGCTGATCTGGCAGCCTTACAGTCTTCCAGTGGAAAGGAAGCGAATTCCGCTTCAATTAATCCCGGTTTTATTTCGGATACGGATTTACACGCCACAACCGCGGGTCTGGATAACTTGGGAACGCCTCTGGTCGAAGTTACCATGGATATTGACGGACAAATGCGTGATAACAGTACTCCGGATATAGGTGCCGATGAATTTGACGGTAATAATAATGCCCCGCAACTGACAGGTCCCTTGGCGGATATTCAGTTTGCCGAAAACAGCGACAGACAGCTGGTTACGTCACGTCTGGATACGGTATTTACCGATGCGGATGATGGTGATACGCTTATTTACGATACCAAAACCGACAATCCCAAAATATACACTTCCCTTATCGGAGACAGTTTGTTTGTATCGGCTGTGGATAATTATCAGGGGGAAGGAAACGTGATGGTTTATGGTATCGACCGCTGGGGATTATCCGCAGTGGACACCATCCATGTCATGGTAACGGAAGCAACAGCCCTGGATGATTTGGTTTTGCCGGAAATACCTACGGAGTTTTCACTACAGCAGAACTATCCGAATCCTTTTAATCCGATGACGACCATTCGTTATGCCCTGCCTGAGGCCGGGCATGTTACTCTGACTATCTATAATGGGTTGGGACAGAAAGTTGCTGTTTTAAGTGAAGGCAGACAAGAAGCCGGATACCACAAAGTACAATTTAATGCTTCCGGGATGGCCAGTGGTGTCTATTATTATCGCTTGCAAATGGATAATGAACAGCAATTCAAACGGATGATACTCCTCAAATAAGAGGTATTAATTGGTCTGCCGGCTGCTGTCCGGCAGACTTTTTTATATTATGAAATATAGCTAGTCCGGGCATATAATTTTATTTTGTGAATTTGTTGATTAGTAATCTTTAATTTTTCGAAAGATATAGGGTCCGGCTTCAGCACCCCAAACCTGCTTATCATTTTCATCAAATCCTCGATCCCAGCTAATGAAACGATCGTTTTCAATACGTACTTCGGAGGTGGCGTAGGCCGCACCCCGTAAATGGCTGATGCACTGCTTGTCCTGCGTACCACCCACAAACACACTGTCCTGCCATTGTAAAACAATGGTACATCCCTGCCGTATCATCAGCGAATCAGGTCTCAGCGATTTAAGCGGTTGTTCGTTCCGCCAGTCCCCGGCAAAGCGCAAAGGATCTTTGATGATATACGTTGCGCTCTCCAACAGGCCGTTGTCCCGTTTTTGTAAGTGATACACACGTTGCCGATAGGGTTTTTGTAAGGATGATGCCGCCGCCTGTTCCACATAGAGCCAGGAGCCATCATTACGGTTTTTCCAGATGCGCACCATTTCGAGACAGATATCAAAAAAATTGGAATCGGCTAACGCCTGCTCCTTACTGCTGAAAGAGCCGGTCATCCACGAGGTTAATCTTTGCAGATGGTTTGGATCCGATTGCCCTGTCCCGGTTTTTGATGTTAATAGTATGAGTACGGTTATCCCAATTGCGAGTTTTATTATAATACTATTCATCGGTTTCCCCCGAGCTTGTTAACATAGAACTATGATTTTCAGTTATTTTTTTAGTTTAGTTATAAAAGAACGCACCCCAATACCGAAAAAGAATATACCTTTTTGCACCTTGGCACCCCGGAACTGATAATTGATTTCCGGAAAAATCTGATCCTGTCCAAAGGGCAGAGCAATCCCGGTACTGATGACGGAATTGAATGGTCTGTGATCTCCGGACTGCCGTCCGGTCCTGTATTGCGGTAAAATTCGGTAATAGCTGAGAAAAGGCTGCCAACCTTTGATATTTTTACTGATGGTCACACCGGGTTTCAGGTATTGATCAACGATCTCCGCTTCCCGGTTATCGAAGAAATATCGTATACCGAAGTGCAGATTGGCACTGAGATCCAATGCAGAAAAACGGTTGGGATTTAATTGTCGTCGGACCATACCTTCCAGAACATATGGAACATAAAGGCGCAGTCCTGTTTCCAACCGCCAGGGTAAACCATGGACATAGCCTAAACTGGGCGTCATGCCGAAGGTGTAATCCCCGGTATCGCTTTCATAAAGTAAGACATTGTCAACTCCGGGACTGAGCGCCTTTTCGCCTTGTTTTAAGGTTTGCGCGGTATAATAATTTGTGGTGGCACAGGCGCTAAAAATACTAAATAAGACGGTTATACTTAGACCATTTCTGATTTTCGTACACATAATTTCTCATCATGCACAAATCGATTTTAGGTTACCTTAAAGGTTTATGATTTATGCCAACGGGTTATGGTTTTGACAGATGTTAGTCAACCACCATCCGCTGGGCCATGTTCGGATTTTCCAGATCAAATTTGATCACAGCCAGATTCGGCGGTTCGATAGCTGCCGAAAAGGCGTGCGTATTACCAATGTGTTCCTGCCAGGCGCCGGTTAATCGTGATGATTCGTGAATGTGGCCGTGTAATGTTATCAAAGGTTGGCGCTGCTCGATAAACCGGCGAATGGCGATACTACCTACATGCACATCCAGAGGAACGTGATCGAGCATTTGGCCGTCCAGAGCGGCCCGGTCCAGGTTGCTGCCGTAGGGCGGGGCGTGAAACAGTACCACAGAGCGATGTAAGATTCGATCGGAAAAAAGCAGATCCAGATCGTTACGAATGCTATGGTATTTCAGGTTTTGGCTGATTTGCACGGTATGCCGGCCGTCCATGGGATGGATACATCCGGGATCCACATAACGGGATACGTCATAGCGTTCCCAATCTTTGAGCATAAACGGGGAGGGTGGGGTGTGGGCGTAACCCCAGAAATCGTAAGGGGTATTGGGCCATTGCTTATTGTGGATATAAGTCCAAAGCAACTGTGTTTCACCGGCCAGAATATCTTTTTCAAAATAACGGGGATCATCATTGCCCAGTATCAGTAAAAAACGTGGATAACTGCTGCCCATGGCTTCTTTCAATTGGCTGAAACCGGGAATCATAAATTGCTGCACGAAATTGTCATAGGAATGCTGGTTGAGATGGGCGGCTCCGCCAAAGGGCAGCAAGTCGCCGCCCATTAAAACGAATTGCGGCATTTCCTGACGTACCATTTCCCATAAGGTTTGATATCGAAGTTCATATCCGTGTAAATCCGAAACAAAAAAACATTGCATAATCTATTCCATGGTTATGTGTTTGGTTGTTCAATACGCAAAGGTCTGGCCCTGTTAACCCGGGCTTCGATCATAATGGCATAGCTATTTTTTTGAGCGATATCGCGATCGGTTATAATATGCAGATCAATCAGTCCCCCGTCGATGCGGTAACCCGTCTTGAGAAAATTAATTTCACTGAGGCATAAGCTCCAGCCTTCCACCCAGGCCGTCAAACGCTGTCTTTGTGAAGAGGAACCGGTAAAATGCACCACAAGATCGATATCACTGGCTGGTCCGGCTGTACCTTCTTTGGTGCTGCCGATAATATAAATTCCTTTGACGTCCAGATTCTGACAATCCATAGTTCGGGCCAGGGTTTCGGCCATCTGTAATCGCCATTTCCAGTGTTGATCCCCGCCCGATTTGAGCATAAAACGCATTTCATCATCGGACACGGTGTTTTTCACGGGTGTGGAAAGATAGGTCATGGTCCGTTCCAACCGTTTATGAAAAATGTACAGACTGATGCGCTCGGCAATGGCATTGAGTAGTTTTTGCTCTTCCGGTAAAAACGGATCGCGGGTATCGAAGCTGTTTTCCCGGATATAATAGATACATAGATGACCTTCCACTTCATCATCGATAATCAGAGAAGCTTGCTGATACCATTCGGTTTCCGCAAAATCATCCGGTGTGAAGGTGTTGTCCCGGTAGGTAATTTTAACCCGGCACACTTCAGTAAACTGCCAGCCGGGCGGGATGATCTGCAACAATTGCCTGAAGATTTGCTGCAGGTTCAGATGGCGCTTTTGCAGCAATGCTTCCACCCGATACAGACATTTTAACTCTTTTTCCCGTTCTTTTAACTGATAAAGTTGTTGTTTCATTTTTATTCACATGTTATAATAGGCCCGGGGGCCAGAAATAAACCGGGTTTGGTTCAATATACAGAGCAGAGATGTCGGAGCAAAATTCAATTTTAACGGATTAAGGTTTATCATGCAGTACATAGCCGATTTACATATTCATTCCCATTATTCCATTGCCACCAGCCGCAATCTGATTCCGGAGTACCTGGATTACTGGGCGCGCATTAAAGGTATTCATGTGGTGGGCACCGGTGATTTCACCCACCCGGGATGGCAGGCGGAGTTGCAGGAAAAGCTGGAACCGGCCGATGAACCGGGTTTATGGCGCTTAAAGGATGCCTATCGCATGGACGCCCCGCAGGCACGTTTAAATGAGACACGCTTTATGCTGACCACGGAAATCAGCAATATTTACAAGAAAAATGAAAAAACCCGCAAAGTACATAATCTGATATTTGCTCCCGATTTTGAAACCGTGTACAAGATCAGTCGGGAACTACACAAAATCGGCAATATTACATCCGATGGCCGACCTATCCTTGGTCTGGATTCCCGGGATTTATTACATATTGCCCTGCAGGCCTCGGATGATATTTTCTTTGTCCCGGCCCATATCTGGACGCCGTGGTTTTCGGCGTTGGGTGCCCAATCCGGGTTTGATACCATCACCGACTGTTACAGCGATTTAGCCGGGCACATTTACGCCGTGGAAACCGGACTGTCCTCCGATCCGCCGATGAACTGGATGTGCCGTTTTCTGGATGGGTATACACTGATTTCCAATTCCGATGCGCACTCGCCGGAAAAATTGGGGCGGGAAGCCAATCTATTCGAGGGCGCAATAAGTTATTACGATATGATAAAGGCCTTGAAGGATCCCGGCCATGAGGCGTTTATGGGCACAGTGGAATTTTTTCCTCAGGAAGGGAAATATCATTACGACGGTCACCGTAAATGTGGCATGGTTTGGAATCCTCTGGAAACGCTGCAGCACGGCGGCCTGTGTCCGGTGTGCGGTAAACCCGTTACCGAAGGAGTGATGCACCGTGTAGCCCAGTTATCGGATCGTGATGATATTAGTGAACGCGTGCATGCCAAATCGTTTTATTCCCTGATTCCTTTAAAGGAAATGATCGCCGAGGTTACGGGAACCGGCCCCGGTTCCAAAAAAGTCAATGATGCCTATTTCAATCTGATTCGCAAAGGTGGTTCTGAATTTGATATACTGATGAACCTGCCTTTGGAAGATATCCAAACCATGGCCAACGAACGATTATCCGAGGCTATCCGCCGTATGCGAAGCCGGGAAGTGCATATTGAAGAAGGGTATGACGGGGCCTACGGGCGGGTAACCTGTTTCAGGGAAGGTGAGTTGGCCGACAGGGTGTCTCAACCTTCTTTGTTTGGCGATATGGTTGGCGAATCGGGTACCGTCTTTGACAGCCGTCCGTTGATCAGTTTTGATCTGCAGGCCTATCGGCGCATGCAGGAAAAGTCCGATGGCAAAACGGTACCGGACCACAAAACGGATGCTAGCAAAACCGGTGCATCGAATATTTTGCAGGCACTCAATGTTGCCCAGCGCAAAGCCGTCCGCCATAAGGATGGTCCCTTGTTGATTCTGGCCGGTCCGGGAACGGGTAAAACCAAAACCCTAACCCACCGCATTGCTTACCTTATCCGCGAACATGAGGTCTCCCCACACCAAATTCTGGCAGTTACCTTTTCCAATAAAGCCGCCGAGGAAATGAGCGTCCGTATAAAAGTCTTGCTGCAAACTCAACGGGAACCGGATTTACCATCGATTCATACATTTCATGCTTTCGGTTATGGAGTGCTTAAAAAACACGGTCAAAAACTTAAACGGCCGTGGCCCTGGCAGCTCATCGACCGACCGTTACAGGATGTCCTGTTTAAAAAGCATCTGCAACTGCCGAAAGGCCAATTAAGCAGCTTGCGTACTGTTGTGCATGCCGTCAAACAAAATAATTTGTCCATCGATTCGGCAGAGGATAAGGATAGTGTGGATACGTTCTATCGTTATCAAAATCTTCTGCAAAAACACAATGCTTTCGATTTACAGGATCTGATTTATGAAACGCTCCGGTTGTTTCAACAATACCCGCGTGTTTTACAGAACTATCGAAAACGTTTCGCATGGATATTGGTTGATGAGTATCAGGATATCAACCCAGCGCAGTATGCTCTTATCCGGCTGTTGGCCAAAGATAAAACCGCAAATCTATGCGCTATCGGTGATCCCAACCAGGCGATATATGGCTTTCGGGGTGCCGATGTATCATTCATTAAACGCTTCCAAGCCGATTACGATGGATCCACGGTGTACAGGCTGCAGCAAAGTTACCGCTGTTCCAATTACATACTGAAAGCCTCCGCCGGTGTATTGGCAGATAAAGACAATGTTCTGGATGGATTGCAGGACGGTGTACGCATCCATATATCCGAACAGAAAACGGATAAAAGTGAAGCGGAGTTTGTGGCCCGCACAATAGAAGCCATGATGGGCGGTCTGCGATTTTATTCTATGGACAGCTCCGTTAGCGCAGGTCACGCCGACCAAAGCAACCGCAGTCTGCAGGATTTTGCGGTATTATGCCGGATTAAAAATCAAATGCCGGCACTGCAGAAGGCCTTCAACGATCACAGCATCCCTTATCAAATTGTGGATCACGAGCCTCTTTTTGCCCGCGAGCCGGCGCGTACCATACTCAACATATTAC
>WJIP01000259.1 GCA_014730185.1 Caldithrix sp.
CGCCCGGTAATCCCCTGCTTTATGGAACAACCAAATATTTTTTGCAATATTTTGGCCTAAAGGATATAAGCGATTTACCCAAATTACGGGAAATCGACGACTTACTTAAAAATGATCAGGATTTTTTGGAAAGCATGGATCAGGTATCGCTGGAACAATTGAAATCCGAAGAGTTGGGGCTAAAATATATGGAAGCCCCCGATAGCGATAAAAATGATAAATCGGATGCCGAGACAAAGGACCCAGCGGCCGAAGCATCACAAGATTCGGAAGATAATCAAACGGGCGAAACACAATCCAATAATCAAACAAAAGATGACGGTTAATGCGTTTAAATAAATATTTAGCCCATGCCGGCATCGCATCCCGTAGGAAATGTGATGATCTTATCACGGCCGGTTACGTTAAAGTGAATGGTAAAAAGGTGACGAAACTGGGCACCGTGATCGATGAACATACCGATGAAGTACACTTTAAAGGGCGGAAGGTACCTTTTAAAGAAAAATACACCTACGTTGTGCTCAATAAACCCGTTGCCGTCGTTAGTACAGCTATGGAACAATTTAAGCGTCCTTCTGTGGTAGATCTGGTTGCTATTCCCGAACGCATTTATCCGGTCGGACGCCTCGATTATGAAACGACCGGTGTATTACTATTAACCAATGACGGACAACTCACCAATCGTTTATTACATCCCAAATACAAAGTATTGAAAGAATATCGGTTGTTACTGGACCGAAAAATTCGTCCGGTTGATTTACACAAACTACAACGGGGAGTAATGCTGGAAGAGCAAAAGACCCTGCCATGCGTCATCGAAGAAATGCGCATAATTGAGAACAAAAGTTTTTTACGCATGGAACTTAGAGAAGGGCGCAACCGGCAAATTCGCAAAATGTTTGAATTATTCCATTATGAAGTACTGGAGTTGGAACGCATTTCATTCGCCGGCATAACGACAAAGGGGCTTAAACGCGGTGAATGGCGCTATCTAGCGGCAAATGAGATATCAAAATTAAAAGAAAGGGTCAGTAATGGAAATTAATGGTAAAAAGGTCCTTGTACTGGGCGGTTGGGGACTGGTTGGTTTGGCTGTAGTTAAACGTCTTATTGATCAAAATGCGGATGAAATTATTATCCTTTCTCTGGAAAAGTGGCAGGCGGAAGAAGCGGTCCAAATTTTAAAAAGGAAAACAAATATTAAGTTGGTGCCTGAATGGGGAAATATGTTCGTAAGTGAACAATTAAAAGACTTAACCAGGGATGAAATATTAAACAATAAAAAAAACCGACATATCCTTATGCATGATGTTCTGGATGATCTTACCGAGGACATCCTGCAGGACTCCTTTTTGTTCCAGATAATCAGTAAGCATAAACCGGATATTATTGTAGACTGTGTTAACTCCGCTACAGCCCTTGCGTATCAGGATATTTTCACAAGCTCCATAGAAGTGCGCAAGCAAACCGAACAAATTGCTGCCGGAAAGAAAAGCGGAGAATCCATTTCCGCTATTGAACGCTTATTGATTACGCAATATACACCTCAATTGATACGTCATATACAGATATTATATGAAGGCATGAAACGGGCTAATACTATGGTCTATGTTAAAATTGGCACTAGTGGGACCGGGGGAATGGGCTTGAATATTCCTTATACGCACAGTGAAGAAAAGCCATCCCGAATGTTGTTGAGTAAATCGGCCATAGCTGGCTCTCATTCTTTATTACTGTGGCTCATGGCCCGCACACCGGATGCACCGATCACTAAAGAAATAAAACCCACTGCGGCTATTGCCTGGAAAAAAATTGAATATGGAGAAATTAAAAAGCGCGGCAAACCGGTACAATTGTATGATTGTCCACCAACAAAGGGTATCCCGCTTAAAGATAAACTGGAACGAACCATGGAAAAAGGCCCCTGGAAAGATTTGGGTGATACGCTTAAGAAGGTGTACATCGATACCGGTGAAAATGGTATTTTCAGCTATGAGGAATTTTTGGCGATTACTTCCCGGGGACAGATGGAGTTTATTACTCCGGAAGAAATAGCCAACGTTGTCATCTATGAAATAAGGGGTGGTAATACGGGACATGATATTATCAATGCCCTTGACAAT
The DNA here is from genome assembly GCA_014730185.1 of Caldithrix sp. Lineage (GTDB taxonomy): Bacteria > Calditrichota > Calditrichia > Calditrichales > Calditrichaceae > WJIP01. Next base: position 2,124 of record WJIP01000259.1, read on the forward strand.
GCCACAATGGGACCAACGTATCGTGCCGGTTATCTGCGCATCAATGCTTTGCAAAAAATGCGTAATCTGCAGGACCTGCATAGCTCGGATAGCGTCGCTTTTGAACTTTTGGGGCCACCCAAATTGAGTAAGCTGATTTATGAAGCATATTTACTTAAACGCTGCCGGTTTACACTGGAAGAAGTTAGCAGTCATAGTACGGGTTTCCTAGCCAGTTGTGCCCAGGAACAGATTAAAAGCGATAAAAAATTGCGCTCGGAAATTTTGTCTATCGGCATTCCCATCTTAATGAGCGACGGAAATACATTACTCCGCGGTCCCGAGATGAAAATTCCGGCCTACCGCGGTGAAAATGTGATGGAAGTAAATCAAAAAAATATCGATAAATGGGCATCCGAGGGATGGATAGATTTAAGAGAATCCAATTTTAAAATTTGGCAGGATCGTATTAAAAAAATCATTGAGGAAATTAAGGCTATACCCGAGAACGATACCAGCTCGCAATTTGACCGGGATCGGGAATATTGGATGGCTTCCGAGGTTTTAGAACCGGGAAAAATTGTGGGATGGTTGTTTCTCTCTGAAGAGCATGGATCAAGGATGAAAGAGTAAATGCCGAAACCCATCAGAATAGCCATCGATGGTCCGGCGGCTTCCGGCAAAAGTACCTCAGCCCGGCTTTTGGCCAAAAAGCTGGGCTATTTACATATCGACACGGGTTCCATGTATCGTGCCGCCACACTGGCTGTAATTAAAAATAACCTGAAACCGACGGATGAAGCTAACATTTTGCCCTTGTTAAGTTCGACGACCATCGAATTAAAAACCGAAAATGGCAATTTACGGGTATTTCTTGATGCTAAGGATGTGTCGGATTCACTTCGAACCCCGGAAATAGATCATAACATAAGTCAGTTTTCAGCCTTGCAGGGTGTACGACAACTGATGGTTGATAAACAGCGAGAATTAGCCCGGAATGGCGGTATTGTGATGGATGGAAGAGATATCGGCACGGTTGTTTTACCCGGGGCTGAATTAAAGGTATTTTTAATTGCCAGCTTGGAAGAGCGTGCCGCCCGTCGGTTAAAGGAACTCTCTCAGAAAGGTATCGAGGCAGATTTCGAAATAGTAAAACAAGAGATCGCCCGCCGCGATCACATCGATTCGGCCCGCACTTCAGGCCCTCTTAAAAAAGCAAAAGATGCCCGAGAATTGGACACCTCAAGACTATCCATTGAAGAACAGGTAGAGCATCTTTTCCAATGGGCTATGGAAATTATAGATTCTAAGAATCAAGATTGCAAATAATAGAAAACCAACTTAATTCAAAATTCAATGCGCAAAGAAATGTAAATTTCCGGTGAGGATTCATTCCAATTATATACCACCCAAAGCTTTCTTTAATAATATCCGTGAATGTGAGGTAACGCAAAAATGGTCTATCTGCCCCTAGTTACTTTACGTTAGGGCCCAATTAAAGACTGAAACAGAAGGATATGAAGCGAAGCCGGATGCCTTAATGAACCGAAATTTAATCAAGAAGCTCGACGTTAAATCCAAAAGATCAAGTATACTGGGTTGTCCATCCGTAAACACCGTTGGTTGATCATTAATGAGAGGGAATCTACATGCGTTTTTTGATACTATCCGCTATCATTGGCTTATTACCTTTACATTGGCTGTATTCGAGTAATTCACATTTCATAAATTATAAGCAAAAACTATTGGCTGTAAAGTTCACAGAAAGCAAGTTAAACCGGTTAAACAGTCCATTGTTTGAAAAAGGACTCACCGGAATTCAGAAGGTTGATGATATAAGCCGTCAATATGGTAGTTCTCATATTCAACCTCATTTCAGGGCCAAATCTACCACATTTTCCCATAGTGATGTAAATGAACTTAAGGCATGGTTTAAGATCACTTTCAAAAATAGTATTAACATAAAGGAAGCTGCCGGGGCATATGATCAACTAGCAGAAGTAATCAGTTCAGATCCCATCCCCGTACACGAGGCATTTAAAACAAGCGATGACCCCAATGTCAGCCAGCAATGGCATATTGATCAGGCGAATGATGCGGATATTGATGCCCCTGAGGGTTGGGATATCAACACAGGAAATGAGGCCATCATTGTTGCGGTTATGGATACCGGTGTGGAATGGTGGCACAGAGATCTTGCAGGCAGTGCTGCCGACAATACGGATCGCAATACGATTTTGGGCAACTTATGGATCAATGCATCTGAATTGAGTAATACGAGTTCTTCAGTAGATGAAGATGGTAACGGTTATGATGATGATTGGGTAGGTTGGGATTTTGTAACCGGTAATCCCCAGACGGTTGATTTGGGCGACGATTATGATGATGAAGATAATAATCCCAGCGATCATCATGGCCATGGCACACACTGTGCAGGGAATGTAGCCAGTATTAATAATAATGGCCAGGGAGTGGCATCCGCATCCGGTGGTTGGGGAGAGGATGCATCCGGGAAGGGAAACGGTGTTAAAATTATGTCACTGCGCATTGGATGGGACGATTTTCCATCGGGACGCGTTTCAATGGATTTTGCGGCCAATGCCTTTCTTTATGCTGCGGAAAACGGGGCGCAGATAGCCACTTGTAGTTGGGGTTCTTCCGAATATGGTCCTTTAGTGGACGCCATCAATACATTCATTTATGGGTCTACCAATCCGCAAAGTGGTGATCCCAAAATACGTCTGATTTTCAAAGCAGCTGGCAATGATGGGGATGAGGACACGGATTATATGACGGCTCGGGACGATATTGTTTCGGTAGCGGCCACTCAAAGCGATGACAATGCGGCCACCGGTTTTACCTCTTACGGTTCCTGGGTTGATATTTCCGCACCTGGTGATGATATCTATTCCACGTATAACGGTGGAGGCTATGCCAGCCTGAGTGGTACCTCAATGGCCACGCCAATGGCGGCATCCGTTGCCGCAGGAATATGGTCCCGTAATTCACAATTGAATGCTGAAGAAGTGGAAACGTATCTGTATGACGGCGCGGATGATATAAGTAGTACACTGGATGCTAAATATATTGGCAAAATGGGTGCCGGTCGGGTTAATCTGTACAACTCTCTGCAATTGACTCCTGCGGGAGGTAGTAATAATGCGCCTATTGCTGTGGATGATGATGCCACCACTGATGAGGATCAAACGGTTACAGTTGATGTGCTTGCAAACGACAGCGATGCTGACGGCGATACGCTAACCATATTTGATGTGTTTGAACCAGAAAATGGTACTGCAGTTATTAACATCGATAGCACCATCACCTATACACCGGATACAAATTTTAATGGAGCGGATCAGTTTGATTATGTCATTAGTGACGGTAATAACGGTAACGATACGGCTACGGTTTCGGTTACAGTCAATGCTGTCAATGATCGACCCGTGGCTGTTTCCGATGATACAACGACAAATGAAGATACTGCTGTATATATAGCGGTTCTTATAAATGATACCGATGTTGATAACGACCCATTATCGATTAACGACATAACAGCAGAACCGCAAAATGGTACGGCAACCAATAACGGATCGGAAATTCTGTACACACCGGCTGAAAATTTTGTAGGAACGGATCAGTTTCAATATGAGATTACCGATGGCATGGGCGGAGCAGATTCGGCATTGGTAACCGTTTCGGTAAATGCAGTGAATGATGCTCCGGTTGCCGTCGAAGATTCTTCTACCGTTGAGGAGGACTCAACAGTATTTATTTTTGTGCTGCAAAATGATTCCGATTCGGATGGCGACTCGTTGATGATTACCTCTGTTAATGAAGCTATCAACGGCGTGGTTAATACTCAGGGGGATTCGGCCATTCAATATACACCGAATGCGGATTTTTTTGGGGCAGATAGTTTTATATATTTTGTGACGGACGGACAAGCAGAAGATAGTACCATGGTTTTTGTTGATGTGTTCGATATAAACGATCCGCCACAAATAACCAATTTGCCGGGAGAGGTGACATTGGAAACCAACGATTCGACTAAACTGAAAATGAGTACGTACGCATCGGATATTGATACACCGGATTCTTTATTGTCCTGGACCTTCGAAGTCAGTGATCCGGCAATTGGCTATGCCTATGATGAGATAAATGATACGCTGACGATCTATTCAAATGAACAAATCGGGGATTATAATCTTTTCTGCACTTTAACCGATGATAGTTTGGCAACGGATAAGGATACGATTATCGTCCATGTCGATATTACCCTCAGCCTGAAGGCGCCATTGGATAAAACTCCCGAACAATTCATGCTCAAGCAAAACTTTCCCAATCCATTTAATCCTTCCACGACAATAAAATACGGGCTCCCTCATAGCGCTAATGTTAGCATTGATATTTACAGTGTTAATGGGAAACGTGTAGCGC
>WJIP01000004.1 GCA_014730185.1 Caldithrix sp.
CGGTATACAACCATCTGGGATGTCATTTCCTGATAATTCCTCCAGAGTAAGTTTTAATTTTTTTGTAAATAAGTATTTTGTGCCTATTTCAAAAGCTTTTTCCATTTCCTTATCTTTTTTTATTACCTTATAGGTTAATAAATTCTTGCGATCTCTAATAGCTAACTCTTTTAAATAATCATAATAAAATTCTCCCTCATCTGTACTTTCTGAGGATGGTTTTATTACTAAATTATCATAGTAATCTATAATTCTTTCAATTCTATCCTCTTTAAGCCCACTTACGGCAGTGCCTGGCAATTTTTTGCAAAGTGCGTATAATTCATTATTTGATAAAAAATTCAAAACTTGGCTTGGTTGAATATCTATATTTATAATTCTTTGAATGAGATCCTCTTTGGTACCACTTTTTGTTACGCCACATCCATCTAAAACAGTGCTAAGTTGGTTTACTTGTAAATTATTCAGCAATAGCGAATGTGCTGTTTCAGTCAATTCGAAGCCGATAGCTGAACGTACTCCTGGGATTAATTCTACAGGGATGACATAAGCTGGACCATTTTCTAAATGATTACAATAAAAAACTACCCCTTTCTTTTGTAAATTTAACAATATATCTCTACAATCACTAGAAGTATGTATTTTATTGCCCTCTCTGGGATAATGATTTAGTTGAGCTAATAGTAAAAACTGATCTTTTTCACTTAATCCCAATCTCTGACGTAAATGACGAATAAGTCTTAATTCTTCTTTAGATAAAATTGAATCATCAATCGCAACATCTAAAACTGTTCTTAATATGTCTAAATCATGAGAATCTGTGAATTGAAAACAATTTTCAGATTGAGATTCTTTTAAAATTGCTTTTTCTACTTCTTGAACTGTGTTAATGATAACGCTTTCTTCTGCTATATACTCTGGTTGTTCTAGTAAAGCCTCCAAAACATACGATTGTAATATCTGTTTATCGTAACTCTCTTCATATATTTGTATGAGATTTTTTATACGTTTTTGATCTGCTAGTTCATTTACATTTTTGACAATTATATCTTGTGATTGGGCTTCACTTTCTTTAGTGAAGTCTTTTGTAAAGCTATCCACAATTCTGTTCAAATACGATTTGCTCATCAATTTAACGGCCTCTGATACTCTCATGTGGATTCCTTTCTATAAAATGAATTTAGCATAATATGCGGTATAGATGTTTTTGTTGTAAATAATATATTTATAATTCCATAATTAAGGTTTCTTTAAGTAGGAAAATTATCTTTTATAGTTTATATATACATTGTAAAACTCCGAATATGTTTATCAAGAGAAAAAAATAATTTTGGTATGTAATGCTTTTTGTCTCTGTTATCGCTTCATACTTACCGGTTATAAAAAATCAACATATATTTATGGCTATCCTAGCAAATTTTTTTAAAAATATAAACAATAATTATTCTTTTCTCAAACACTAAATCTTTTTCACTTAATTATTTTCAAGGCCAAATTAACTTTTTAACTTAAATATTGGTTTTTAAACTTCTTATTTTAGACGCAATAATTATATTATTAAAATACTTATCATCATCTGGTCAAGTAAACAACCTTATTAATAATAAAATCGGCAATCGTTTCCAACGCCCGTACCGGGTCATAAAAGATACTCAAAGAAAAATCGGCGCTGCCGGCTCCCAGGCCGTCCGGATAGGGTTAACCGGCTGTTACACGGTTCCCTATACGTCCGCAACCCACCGCCGCCATCAGGATAATTGTTTGATGATAAAAACGGCTATAAACGTTTCCAGCAAACTCAGCGGCACGGCTATGTAGAGTAATCCAAACGGCAGCACTCCGAGGTTACCGATGGCCACCCACATTAATACAAAGGCCATAAACCAGCCCAGCAGGGTGGTTTGCCACAGGGAAAATTTTTATACAGGATAAACAGAGCGATGGCCAGTAACAGCGACCACAGGCCCCAAACGGCTCCGTTAACCGGCGCCGATGGAAAGGCGATACCCAGGTTTTGATAATGCCCGGTCCAATAGGATTTGAATAACAGTTCATTGCGGACAAATTCCGAAAAACTGATCCAGAGCGTGGCCAGCACAACCGGCATAACCGTTTTTTTCCACTGATTCATTTGCAGTCCTTTCAAATATTATGGCTATGCCGACGGTCGATGGCATCGGTTTGCGTGTCTAAATTATTGATTCGCATATATACAATCATTGCTTTTGACCGATAATCCGCGGGAAGCACAAGTATCTGCCGCCATCGGCATTAAGCAAATCCAGATCATTACCTCTCCCGGGATTCATAAACCCATTTTCCGTTAAATATTCTTCCCAGAATTTCCATATGGCCCAACCGTTGGGCAAACAATCACACGTGGTGACGTTGAGTAATCCGGTTTTTGCAAAGTGCTGCCGCCACCATTGCGGTGAATGCAGGGTATGCATTTCCGGCTGCCATAAGGCCTTCAGAGAAGACGGTATGTCCCCGTTAAACTCATCCCGGATGCCGGCCGCCACAATACCCAATGTACCACCCGGTTTCAGAAATTTGAGAATGTACGGCAAATACGCATCATCGGTCCCAAAATAATGGTAAGCATCAACACTGATGATAACATCGAAAAAGCCTTCCGCAAAAGGCAGGCTATGGGCCTCGGCGTATACGGGAAACACCCGGTCTTCCAACGCTTCAGCCTGCACCCGCTTCCAATTATCCGTCGGCGTTATCCACAAGTCCGCTGCCCAGACCTGCACGTTAAATTCTTTGGCCATAAAAATGGAACTGATGGCCTTACCGCAGCCCAAATCCAGAACCTTCATATCCTGGTTCAGGGCAATAGCCTGGGTCAGAAATTCCGTTAACCACAAAGCGTTGGGACCCATTTCATGTTTAGCTGCCCATTGCCAATCATATTTGAGCGATTGGGGAAACTGCTTTTTTAATTCACTCAGCATAATGCATACCTCAGATGTTTTATAGTTTTCTCAGAGCTGAAAACGTATTAAACAAAAATTGTTCACCTGTTATTGATGGTCAATATAAACCGGCACCCACCCGTGGATACATTTTCCGCATCCAGTTTCCAGCCGGCCCGTTTAGCGATTTCGTAAGAGAGGTAGCATCCGTAACCGGCATTTTGATTGTCCGTTTTGGTTGTCTGATTTTCCATAAATATTTTCTTAATACCATGGTCCCCGGTTTCCAGCAAAGCCGGCTCTATGCCGTGTCCGTTATCCTGAATAATAACATGAATGTTGTTGTCCTGTTCACGCCGTTTTGTTATGAGCCATATATCGATTTCTTTGCCCTGAGAATGATCGATACTGTTCTGGATTAACGGTTCAATGATCTCCCATACCACAAATTCGTTGACCGGCACGCTGGGCAGGGATTCATCCAGCCAGCGGTGAAAACGAATACGATCCACTATGGTGGAAATACGCAAAAAGATATGGTCCACAATAAAATTAATCACCTCGTTTAAGTCGGTCTGGAAAATGGGATTACGGATGGTTTGCACCGGCGGATCGTACCATTTCATATCATAAATAACGCGGGATATAAAATTGGCATATTTAGTCACCCGTTGCTTGGTGTTCTCAATACTGTCGGGGTCCAAAGCATTCAAATCTTCTTTGATAAATCCCATCACTTTTTCCGCTTTATGATGGGTATGATAAATGCGTTGGGTGAACAACGATTCTTTCTGGTGGGTTATGTGCTCCCTTAAATATTTATCGTGTTCTTCAAATAACAACTGCTGCGTTTCATCCCGTTCTTTAACCGTATAGGATGAAATATAAAACATGGCCAGCAATCCGAAGAAAATTAAAGCCATGAATATTAAAGCCGTTTCATCATAATTCGATATAACCTGCTTGCTGATAAATTCAAGATTGGGTGAAATTTTCATATAAACAGCGCCGCTGTACTCACCTTTGGGTACAAAGGGTACAAATACATGAAACGTGTGGTCCCCTTCTTTGATACTGTAGATACGTTCATTGGCGATCATAGAACGTTCAAGTTCTTTGTACAGGCGCACCGCTTTATCGTGGGTGGTATCCGCTTCACTTGTTACGGCGTGCCTTTCATAATAGATGCTATAGAGGTTATTGCCATCATCGATGGCTTTAATTTCGTTATTAATACGGGCCAAAATGCAGATATCGGTAACGTTCTGTTCCAGTAACTGTTGGCTGAAGATAATATTGAAAGCGCGGATCATATCCCGCTTCTCTTCCGATGTTTGGTTCACGCCGGGTTTCGTGGTTTCCAGCAAAAGCTCAATGGAAGTGGTTGTAAGGCTGGCCATTTTTTCCGCAGAATCCTGTTTGTACCATTCCTGAGTATCCGCCACCAGATCGCGTAAGGAAATTTTTTGCACATACGAGACGATGATCTGAAAAAAAATCAGGACGATAAATAGAACCAGCAAATGTTTCCACTCGAAATGGTACTGTTCGAATTTCTTCTTTAGTTCCACCATAACATCTATCTATTTTATAAATGCCCGCTTGGAATTGATTTCCTGTTCGGCTCTTACCAGGGCTTGCCTAACCGATAACTCCTTTTTTAATGCCAGATTAAAATAATAGGACATGATATCCGATATTCTTGTGTAATCTTCCCTATACGGCCGGTGTTTTCCTTTATTTAACAATCGAAAATATTGTTCTAATTCCGGATGTTTATCGACAAACGCTTGTTCTTCATAAACCTTTAGATGGGTTGGAATATATCCCCCGATTTCATACAGTATTTTTTGGTTCCTCGGCTGCAAAACGAATTTTAGAAACGTTAAGGCTTCGTGCGTCTTGTCCGAATCGCGGGCGATCATCAAATTCCAGCCACCAAAAACGCCCGGTTTTTGCACCGTATTAAAATGCGGTAATGGGGCCATAGCCAGATTATCAATGTCGAACTGTTCCGGAGTCAGGTCCCGGAAATGCTGGTGCAGTCCCGGCCAGCCCCGAACAAATATAACATCATTATTAAAGGCATAAATGTAGGACTTGTATTCATCAAAACGGGTTACGTTTTGTGGCGTCAGACCATGTAAATGGATGAGGTCAACCAATTGTTTAAGGGCTTGTCGTGATGCCGGACTGTTCAGCTCTACGGAATCGCTGCCAAAAATACGGTTCTGACTTTTTTTATCAAGCAACTCCATAAAATTGCAGACCAAACCTTCAAAACTGTCTCCGGCAAACAGATAGACATCGGAAAATCCTCGTTTTTTAAACTGCTTGCCCACTTGCAGAAATCGGCCCCACGGCAAAGATTGTTGAATGTTCTGTTCCAGTTGACGTCCGTTGGGCAATTGCTCAATCAGATCTTTTCGATAGTACAGCAGTCCGACATCAATATACAGCGGAAGAGCCACCAGCTTCTGATCCACATAGCAGGAACTCAGGGCTTCGGACTGCAAATTCGTTAATAATTCAGTCTCAATATACCCATCAAGGGTTTTGGCCCAGCGCCCGAACCGGGATGTCCAGATTAAATCCACCGCAAAAATATCCAGCCGATCGCTTTTACTGCGCAGGGCCCGTGCCAGGATCTCCTTACGTTCATTGGTGGTGAATTTACTGAAGGGCAAATTTACCGGGACCACTTCGATCTGATTTTGATAACGGGCATTGAACCGATCGATTAACCGTTGATGGGCATCGGATATATTATCGGCATAATACAACTTGGTTATTTGCTTGCCGCCCAAACTGTGTTGATTAACGGGCAGAAATAAAAAAATAATCAAGGCCAGAGCGGCAACGATGAAGCTTCCGACCCACACCGCCGATTTATTGAATCTTTGCATGTTTAAAGTCAATTTAGCAGACTCCGTTTAAATGGTTCAGATCGAACACCCTCAGCGTTCGTTTTTATAAAAATGGATTAGCTTATCACTGTCTTTGGGTGATAAATCAAACTTTGAGATGGCCTGATTGATGAACGCTTGCGGCCTGGCCTGTGGATTATCTTTCAATTGCTCCGATATCCATTTCACCGCTTTTCTAAAAGCTTCAGATTTTGGCAATACGGTAGACATGACACGCTTCCACCCTTCTCAATGGTTCACTGATGTATCGGTTTTCCCTACAACCGGTAATATACACAAATCGAAGGCTTTAAAACAAAACAATCCCTGGGCTGGTTGGCTAAACCGATGTTTCAATGTGTTTCAACCAAACAACCTATTCAGTTGGTCTGTTGTCTTTTTCGCTGACCGGCAAAATAAAAATAGGCCGGCAATCCTGCAATAATAAGACCTAGAGATGCCAGCACACCGGCGGTGGGAAAGGCCGAAAAAGTGCCGTAAACAATATAAATTTGTATTATAATGGACAAGGTCGCCATGGCAAACCACCAGGGACTTCGATAAGAAGGTTGATAATCGGCCCGTTTACGCAGAAAAAAGATACTGCCGTAAACCAGCATGTTACCCAGAATGTATGAAATAGTAAAATATCCCAATAGATTTTCGATGTCCCCCATAAAAAACAATCCCACCGCCAATGTGGACTGAATAACGATGGAATAAGCCGGCGTTAAGTATTTTGGATGTAAATAGGCAAAAGCTTTAAAAAATAACCCGTCACGGGCCATGGCATATTCCAGTCGGGGTTGGGCCATAATAGCGGCATTCAGGGCCCCGATCATGGAAATGAATACAGCGATGGCGAAAATTGATCCCGCATAATGCTTAATAGGTTCAATATAAATAAATGGATTAATGATGGCGCCCCGCTCGGCAATCAATTGGTCATAGGGCACAATCACATGGACGCCTGCGGATATCAACGTATAAGCCAGCATAACGAATAACATGGAGCCGATGAGTGCTTTCGGCAGATTGCGTTTGGGATTTTTTACTTCGCCCGCCATGTAAAGGATATTACCAAATCCGGCATATGCCCAAACGGTGGTGGCTATGCCAGCGGTAATGATGCCGAACAATGTTTCCTTTCCGGACAATACCGTTTCATGGTCAGCCGTAAAATGACCTTGTCCTAACCAAAACAGACCCAGAAAAACCACAATTGCCAGGGGCGTAAGTTTGGCCACGGTAATCACGATTTGAAAATTACCACCCGTACGTACACTGCGATAATGAATTGCGGTCAGCACGGCAATAACGACAGCGGCAAACATTTTGGCATACAGGGAAACTTCCAGCACTGGAAAAAAGAAAGTCAATGCCGATGCCGCCAAAAGGGCGATGATAGTTATGGAAGGGGTATCGCCGGTGATGAAAACGATCCAAGTATAAATGAAGGCCAAAAGCGGCGAACCGGCCTTATACAGATAATGATAAGCAAAACCCTGGTTCGGATAGGCCGAGCCCAGTTCAGCGAGGATAAAAATTTGTGGTATCCAGAGCACCCCGCCAAGAAACCAGATCAGTACACTTAACCAGGGCGTCCCTGCAATATGAGCCGTTATGGGAATATTGATAAAAATACCGGAACCAATAACCGTTCCGATAATTATTGCAGATGTTTGCGCTAAATTTAAAGCCCTTTGCGGTTGCCGATTAGCCATTGTAACGC
>WJIP01000023.1 GCA_014730185.1 Caldithrix sp.
TCGTAATACTCCTGCGATACAGGAATACCGGCTTTTTCCATATAAGATTTGCTAAAATTCATTTCTTCTTTGCGTGCCTTTTCGATCCGGTCGGTTTGTTTTGTTGTCCAGACCTTTGTAAACATGCTGTCTGTACCCTGTTTTCCTGTATTGATATTTTCCCAAACAGTGACCCACATTATAGTATAAAGACGTACCGGAAAGTCATTTATGGTTTTTTCCTGATTGGTATCATTTACTTTAAATTCCTGCCGGATTATACGAATGTCACTTTCTTGTTCTTGTGTTGTCTGTGGGTCATCGTATTCCTCTTCCTCATATGTTTCCGTTGTGGATTCATAATCCTCAAATTCCATTTGCAGCGGCATTATTTGATATTCTTTCTTTTTGTGATCGATCATGATCAATTGCATTTTGTCCAGATCGGTTATTTGGGCCTCATCCTCCGAATTCATAAAGAGCTTTGCGGCCATATTGGTAAAAAAACCCTTTCCCTTAAACTCATTGGTGCTATTTTCCATCCGTTTTAGATCACTGGTTTTAACAATACTTTCCGACTTAAAGGTACCAAATCCTTTAAACCGTACTTCAGTTTTACTTTCCTTGATGACTCCTGCCAATCCTGTTTGTACAAAGACTATTAGAAGAAAAATCGATACAATCTTTTTAACCATGATAACACCTCCTTGGATGAAATAATTTTGAATAAATCTAACAAAATCAAGTTAAAAAAATTAACACTTTTGGAACGTCTGCTTAATGTTCAAATGCAATCCATTGAAACTTTTGCAACATTTAAGAATTTATTCCGTAATTATTAAATAAATTAACGAGGTGAACTATGAAAAATATATTGCAAATATTGGTAACGTTGTTAATCGCAACTCCTTTCATATATATGTTTTATGATATTCTTCGCGGCATCTATCGTGATCTCGAAAGTTACATCAGTAAACAAAAACACCCTGTTTACATTCCGGTTGAGAAGGAACGGAATCGATCCAGACGCTAGTTTAGATTATTAAGCCCCGTATCTCCGGGGCTTTTTTTATTAAATCCTAAAAAACGGACCAATCTGACACTTTTATTCTATAGCTATCAATATATGTTGAGTACATGCAGTCCCGGTTTTTAAATTAATAGTTTCGAAACGATTTTAGTATCTGAATATAATGGGTATGAAGCTCTGGTTTAATCCTTTGCATTTTTTCTCTTAGTTTTCTAAGCTCTTCCGTTTCGCCACCCCGGGCATTAGTCAATCGTTCTGATTCCGCTAAAAAAAGTAAACGATTAAATTGAATGCGCTGCAAAATAGAATTCGTTTCCGATCGGGTTTTATCCGATTCAAATTGTTCCTCCATAGCTTTTAAAACAGAAAAATCCCGATTATCGATATATGTTTTGCCATTTTTCCATAATTCGAAAGGTAAGCGTGCCATGGCCTCTTCAAATGGTTCATACTGTTTTTTTAAGTAATGATACTTACTCGCAAAATGGGGCGGGATCAAATAAGCCTCTTTGCATGATAAGGGATCATAAAATATGGCTTGGGTCATATCTACCGAAGCCGATTTAACATCACCGGATTGATATAAAGCGTAGCCCCTAATTTGCCGAACAAATGCGTGTTCACCTTCCTGGTTTAGATAAGCCGAAGCATTTTGCACGGCATTTTCGTTTTGTTGTGCTTTCAAAAACAAATCTGCCGGGTGCGTTTTGGAAGTCAGAAAGTTAAAATCTTCTTGAACATCGAGTCTATTGCATAATGCTGTGATCAAACCTTGAATCAAAAAACTCTCTTCTTCCAGCAACGCTTTGATCTTTTTTTCTTCGTCATACCCTTCATATAAATCCACCAAAAATTGAATAGCGCTTGATGACTGTTTAGTGTTTTTTTGTAACCACTTTACCGACCGAAATTTGGCATCTATAATCCTGGGTACAGTAAGTTTTTTTTGCCAGCGCTGTAATGCCCGTAGAGCATCGTCTAAATTGAATTCCTGCAGAGCTTTGCGGAATTCAATGCGATTCACGTTTTCGTTGTCAAAAAGGTTGAGTTGATTCATTTTGATAGCAATTTTTGAGCGAAGCCGCTATTCAAATAAAGAAAAACGACGGCATCATCAGATATATTCACCAATAATCTCTTTCCTGGGCGAAGGAATAATAACTTTTTCCACCATCAGGCCCTTGCTTTCCACCACCGCTGATCCGGCATCCACTGCGGCTTCCACGGCACCCACCTCACCGGTTAGGGTGACATACCCTTTACCGCCGATGGCCATTGCCAGGTGAATAGTAATCAATTTGACTTCCGACGCCTTAATGGCCGCATCGGCGGCTTCGATAATAGAGGCCACCGAAAAGGATTCAATAATACCTAATGCTTCAATTTCCGGCATATGGGTAACACCACTGATCGCCGGAAAAACATCCGGATGTACATTGGGAATAATAAAATGATCTACAACGGTATGGGCACCAATAGCTACTCCGTTATCAATACTGGCATTAACGGCATCAACATCCCCGCCGATCAAAACCATATACTTGCCGGGACAAATGGTACGGTTTACCACAATCTCGACATCGGCCCGCTTCAAAACCGTATCTGCTACTTCGTAACCTTTGGCGATACTGGATGTTTCGATAATTCCTATAGCCGCACCTTTCATCCGTTATCCCTCATCATTATTGTTTGATATGTGAATTCCCCGCGCTTCAATCATCATGATACGCCCATCAATGCTGGCATGCGCTGGCACGCCAAGCTGATCGTCCGGCACACTGGCAATCATATCGCCTTTTTGCACTCGTTCACCAACTTTTACGGAAGGTTGTGCCGGCTGTCCTATGTGCGAATCAAGCGGAATGATAACTTCATGTGGTTTAAAATCCGAATTTATAAACGGTGTGGACCGGGAATATGGTACCAGACCCAGCCGCTGATAAACGGTTGAGATGGGAACTTCCCTGCCTTTTCGGGCGGGGTGAACATCGCGAAAGAGTGATTGCAGCTCCTGTTCGGTAAACGAACGATTTGCTTCGCGCAATAATTTTTTGGCATCCACTATAATATTTTTAGGATCGAGACTTTCCGGACAAGCAATCAAAGAACAAATATTGCACTCACAACAATGTTCGGCCCACATACTAACCCGTTCCTTCGATTCGCCGGTCATTTGCAAAGTACGCATCACTTTATGCGGTTCAATGGGATAGCCCAACAGATAACGAGGACACAGCTCCGTACACAGGGAACATTGATCGCATTGCCCATGCCCTACACGGGTGTAAGTTTCTCTCGGTTCGGTTTTCCGGCGTACTAAATAGTGATCCGCCGGCAGTACGATTAATCCTCCGTTGGTCTTACTTACCGGCGCCGATAAATCGGTTTCCACCCCGCCCATCATAACCCCGCCGGTCAGCACGACCGGATTGTTCGTGGTCAGCCCCCCAGCCAGTTCTATACAATCCTTAAACGTTGTACCCACGGGTACAATTGTGGTTATGGGGCTTTGCACCGCTCCCGTGATAGTAATATATTTTTCCGTGGTCGGCCCTTTGTCCACCGCATTGGCGATGTTGATTATGGTCTCCGTATTGTCCACCACACAATCAACCTGCAAAGGAATGCCCCCCGGCGGCATACGCCGACCGGTTATTTCATAAACCAGCACATATTCATCCCCGGCGGGATAAACATCTTCATAAACATAAAAATTATAGCCCCGCTGAGTAGCAACGTCCCGAAAATTTTCCAGTACATCTTCATTTTTTTGTTTTACCGCGATGGTTACCTGCGTGGCATCGGTTAACTGCTGCATAATTTCCAGTCCGCGAAGGATACCATCAACACCCTGGATCATAGTTTCCCGGTCTTTATATAAAAGCGGCTCACATTCCGCCCCGTTAACAATGATATGGTCCACGGAGGCATCCAGTTTTTTGTATGTGGGAAATCCGGCTCCCCCGGCGCCAACAACGCCGGCCTTTTTTATTTGCTGAAGTAATTGCTGCTTGGTCATATATTTCTTCACACTCCGCCATATGAGGCAATAGCCAATGGCGTTAAATACAATGGATTAAAGGGTTTAATAACACGGTGCCGAGCGATTTCCCGACGCAAAACTTCATCAAATCCCGGAAAACAACAGGCCCCGCCGGACAGATAAATATCCAGGTCTGTTTGGCCGTCAATTTGTTGTCTGATAATGTCCGCCATTTTTTGAAATACAGGTTCAACCACTGGTTTATATTGGGCGGCATCGGGTCCGGTTTTGCGCTTCTCAGCTTCATCAAAGGAAATTTTTTGATTACCGGATAACGTCAGCGTCACATGTCGGCCACCGGTGGGCTCGTCATAAGCCTTCCTTATAGATCCATCCCGGATCATGGCGATACCGGTGGTACCTCCGCCGATATCCACGACCATTCCGGAATCTATATTAAGCAGCTTAATCACGCTGGATGGTTCATCAATCACATGCTGGACTTTTAACCCCACATTTTTGATGACATTTTCCGAAATCATAGGATCGGTACCCGGTGGAAAAGAGGTTATGGCTTGTTCGATTTTCCGCCCGATGCGCTGTTCAGCTTTAGATTGCAATTTTTTGACAATTTGGGTGGCCCCCCAGTAATCCAGCACAATACCGTCGCGGACCACCTCCGCCCATTCCATAAATGCCGCCAAAGGTTCGCCAGTTTCATCCACTACTATCAAGACGATGTTGGCCGTGCCCAGATCGATACCCACCTGAAAAAAACCTTTTACCGGTATCGGATCGGTTTGGTTGACCATATTCCCGACTTTCCGCAGCCGTTTATTTATCAGATCCAGGCGCGTCATAATGCCAATTAAACGATTCGAAAATGATCGACCAGTACACACCGTCTTTTGCGCACAAAACTGCGTGCGGATGTTACTCCTTCGCCGGTGGGTGTGGTTATTGTCATTGAGGTCCATCCCTCACCGCCAAAGCCCAAACCGGCCAGACAGGGACCATTTTTTACAAAAATACTGGTATTGATTTCATTGGCCATTCGGTGCAGATGATCGATGTTGCGGGAATGCATGGCAGCTGTATGGCGTAAACCTCTCTCCAGCTCAATAGCAGCATCGATAGCGGCATCGGCATGGGGCATTCGTACCACAGAGATTACCGGCATCATCAATTCCAGAACGGCAAACGGATGGTCTTTACCGGTTTCCGTGAACAATAAACGTGTATCTTTCGGCACATCGATACCGGCCTCTTTGGCCATAAACGCCGCATCCTTGCCCACAAATTTACGATTAATCGAAGGTTGTTCTCCGGGATAATCATTCAGAATAATGCGGGCTAATTGTTCGCTCTGATCCGTGGTCAGCTCCACAGCGCGGTACTTTTCCATTTCCTGTTTCAGTCGGTCGGCAATGCTATCCACAGCGATAATCTCTTTTTCGTCGGTGCACACAATATTATTGTCGAAGGACGCACCCCACACAATATCTTTTGCCGCTTTGCTGATATCGGCCGAGTCATCGACCACCACCGGTGGATTACCGGCCCCTGCGGCCATCAATCGCTTGTCTGTGTTTTTCCGGGCCGCTTTAACAACGCCTTCACCGCCGGTAACAACCAGTAAATCGATCCCTGGATATTTAAAAAGTTGCTGAGCGGATTCAATAGAAGGTTGTTCGATGCAGGTAAGCAGGCTGCCCGGACCGCCGATATCGATAATCGCTTCGTTCAGTACCTGTATGGCCCGGTGGGTAATTTTTTTAGCATGCGGATGGGGGGCAAACACCACGCCATTGCCGGCAGCCACCATGCTGATGGAATTGTTGATGACCGTAGCTCCCGGATTGGTAGACGGTGTTACAGAAGCGATAACGCCCCATGCAGCATTTTCCATCAGGGTCAATCCGTGGTCACCGGATAAGGCATCCGGATGCAAATCTTCTACCCCCGGGGTCTTTTCGGCCTGAGAAATATTTTTTTGTACCTTATCCTCTACCCGGCCCATGCCGGTCTCATTCACGGCTAGTTCCGCCAGCTCCCGGGCGTACTTCACGCCCGCTTTACGCATCGCCTGAACGATCTTACTTCGGAATTCCAGATTATTGATCATCTTTTGCGACTGAAAAGCCGCTTCCACGGCCTCGTCCAGTGTCTTGTGAATACCGGCGGGTAAGCGTCCGTCTTCGGGAGACGGCCTGGCCGGTTTCTTATCCAAACGGTCTAATACGGCATCGACAATATTTGCGATTTCCTGCGAGTTCAAACTCATAGATGATTCCCGTTATTTTTTAGCGGCTTCTTTTAATGCAATCGGAAAAACTTCTTCCAGATCACCATGAGGACGCGGGATAACATGTACAGCAACCAACTCGCCAACCCGTTCTGCTGCAGCAGCCCCGGCATCGGTTGCCGCTTTACAGGCCGCCACATCACCCCGGACCAGGGCGGTTACATAGCCGCCGCCAATCTGCTGATAGGCCACCAATTTAACTCGGGCCGCTTTAACCATAGCATCCGATGCTTCGATCAGACCAACCAGTCCTTTGGTCTCAATCATACCCAAAGCTTCCATTATCTTCTCCTTAAATTATTTGAATGATCTTCATTAAAGCATTATGCTTTCAGTTTAATGGGAAAGACATCGTCCAATTCGTTATGCGGACGCGGAATGACGTGCACCGCCACCAGTTCGCCCACTTTTTCGGCGGCCGCAGCACCGGCATCGGTTGCCGCTTTACAGGCCGCCACATCACCGCGCACCAGAGCCGTTACCAGACCACCGCCAATTTGTTTATAACCCACCAGTTTGACGCGGGCGGCCTTAACCATCGCGTCGGATGCTTCAATCAATCCAACCAATCCTCTGGTTTCAATCATTCCTAATGCTTCCATTATACGCTCCTCAACATGTTCATGATTTTATACAATATTCTTAATCTCTTTCATGCAATATATTTCCTGTTCAGCCGAAATCAAATTTAGTTCGGTCCATGCCGGCTGCCAGGGCTATTGAGTGAATGATATCCGTACTACTGCTGCCCGGTGGTATCAGATGAAAGGGTCTTTTAAGGCCCATAATAAAGGGACCGGCTCCATGCCAGCCAGCCAGATGCCGGGCAATTTTATAGCCGATGTTCGCCGCATTTAATGAAGGAAAGATAAACACATTAGCGTCTCCGTGCAAGGCACTTGCAGGCGCTTTTTTCTCAGCCACTTCAGGAACCAGGGCAGCGTCAAACTGTAATTCACCATCAACGAGAAGCTGCGGGGCTTTTGCCCGGGTAATTTGTACCGCTTTTTGTACCTTGTCTGTCAATTCGTGATAGGCGCTGCCGTCGGTTGAAAAGGACAAAAATGCCGTTCGTGCTTGATTACCAGTGAGCCATTCATAAGTCCCTGTCGTCCGGACGGCCATATCAGCTAATTGGTCCGCCGATGGCCGGGGCATGACAACCCCATCGGCAAAAGCAAATACCCGCTCGCCCTGTGGTTCAAACAGAAGGATGACTCCGAAAACATTTTTATTACCGGATTGCCCGCCGATAACATTCAAAGCAATTTTCAGCAGGAGAGGCACTCCGGAACGGTTTCCGGCAAATGCCATATCGACCGACTGGCCGGCAACCATCATAGCCGCATACCAAAGAGGATGGGATAATATTTGCCGTGCATCAAACAGAGTGAGGCCTTTAGCCGACATTATTTTTTGCAATAAGCGGGCATTGATGTCGAACGCCGCATCATGCAGGGGATGCATAACCTTAATGCCGTTGGTACGTATTTTCCAGCGTTCACCCCATTCCCGGATTTGAGTCGGCTGCCCCAGCAATATGGGTACCGCCAGTTGCCGGTCGGTCAATTCCCGGGCCGCCTGCAATACATGTTCATCATTGGCATCAGCAAAAACAACTGTAGGTTTGATCGTCCTGCAGCGATTAATGTATGTATCAATAAAATGCAAAATGAATTTACCAAGGGCTATTTATTATGGCGATTCAATACCTGCAAAACCGTCTGTTTAATGATTTCCGGATCGTACTTTTCCGGTGGTAATTTTTGTACGACCTGCTCAACAATTTTTTTAACCACGGCCTCATCCACATTGGCCATCGATGCCGATTTTACCACACCATTGCTTTGCGGAGGCTGCCAAGGCTGCGAAGATTCCGTAAAGCGTAATCCCAGTTTCTGGGCCAGAGAACGGGCTTCATCCGTAATAATGGTATTCGCTCGCTGTACCGGAATTTCTTTTTTGCCGTCCTGATGCGCCTGGCGCACTTTTTCTGCTGATATCAAGATTTTCATGATTTTACTTCTATCCGTTTAATGATTTCCGATGCCAATTGTTTATATTCTTTGGCTCCCCGGGCCGAGGGAGCGTAATACATGACGGGTTTACGATGACCGTAAGCTTCGATTAATTTGCTGTTAACCCCGATCACCGTGTCAAATACTTTGTCGCCGAAACGCTCCCGCAGGGAGGCATAAACCTCTTTAGCTACATTGGTGCGGCGGTCATAATGCGTGCCAAAATAACCCAATATTTGCAGATCCGGGTTTAACCGGCGGCGGGCCTTATCAATCTGCACCAAACTTAAATCCAGACCACTAACCGCCAGATACTGGGTTTGAATGGGGATCAGTGCGTAGTCGGCGATGGCCAGGGCATTAAGAGCCAGATTGCCCATATTCGGCGGACTGTCAAACAGTACCAAATCAAAGTCATTGTCAAATAAATCCTTGCGGATAAAGAATTCTATATCTTCTTCCTGCTGCACTTCATCATAAAACTCACTCAATGCCGGTTCCGAGGGCAAACAGAATAACCGTTCCCATGGGGTCGGATAAATGTATTCCTGCAACCGTTCATCGTTATTCAGCAGAAAATCACACAGCGTGGCATGGTGGCGGGTGGATTGGTCAAATCCCAGGTGGATGGAAGCACTGGCTGAAGGATCCAGATCAACCAGCAGGACGCGTTTACCATGCCAGGCCAGGGAGGCGGCAAGGTTCACCGCGCTGGTGGTTTTACCCACACCCCCTTTATTATTTATAATGACCATGAAATTCATAAATCAACCCACCGGTTTATCGTGAAAAGACATCTATGTATCATTCATCATCCCAAAAGAAAGTAACGCTGACCCACTTTTTCCACTTTTTGTTCATCCATCAGATGCTTTAAAACCCTCCGCACTTCCGCCGGCGCTTTATTCAGTTCGCTCGCCAGTACCTGTAGTGTCACTCCTTTTTTCGATGCTTTGATTTGCTTCATAACCACCTCTTCAACCCCCATAATCTGTTGTTTCGGGGCAGTAGCTTTTGCATGTTTTTTCTTACTGCCGTTTTTAGCCGGTTTATTTTGCGGTGTTTTCTTGGCAGATTTGGATTTATCGATAAAATAGGAATCGACCAGTTGATCGGTATCGGCATAAGGATTGGGGATCACGTGAGCGGAAACCAGTTCACCAATGCGATCCGCCGCAGCGCTGCCGGCATCAACCGCTGCCTGGCAGGCACCCAGCTCACCGCGCACAATAACCGTAACAAATGCAGAACCGATTTCCCGTCGTTGAACGATGTGTACGCGGGCCGCTTTAACCATGGAATCCGCCGCTTCTATGGCCCCGGTTAATCCGCGCGTTTCAATAAAACCCAGTGCGTCATCCATAATACGATCCGTTAACTCCTGTCTTTACAATCCATATGATTCATAAATAATAGCAATTTAGATAGTAACAGGCAAGCGTTAAAATAAAAGTTTATACGTTTCCGCCAGAAATCTTTGGTAAATGTTGCAAAATCTGCTAATTTTAAGCCCTCATTCAATAGGAGTCGCCCATATGCATTTTAATTTTAAAGGTCATCTCATTATCATTGCCCTGATACTCCTTTATCTGGGCTATAAGTTTATTGTCCCATACGGCCGCCATTTTTTTATGCACATGGATAGCAAAGAGGTTTATAAAAACATGCAACAAGAACAAACGCCCTGGTATGTTTACGGTAATTCCACCAACGATCGTCCAATTTATGTTTTGAAACTGGGCGACCATGCATTTACCAGTTTAATTTTCGGCGCCTTTCACGGTGATGAACAAAACGGCTTCCATCTGGTTAAGCGGCTGGCCGATACTTTATATCAAAATCCCCATCTCATTAATCAAAGCGTGGTTCTGGTTCCGGTCGTCAATCCAGATGGTTTGATGGCCAAAACCCGCACCAATGCCAATAAAGTAGACATCAATCGTAATTTTCCCACCGACAACTGGTCTCCGGTGTATCAAAAGGCTCGCCACCATCCCGGCCCTAATCCGGCCTCGGAGGTGGAAACACAACTGGTGCTTAAAATGATCGATGACTTCAATCCCGATCAGATTATTAGCGTACACGCTCCCCTGGAAGTGAACAATTACGACGGACCGGCTGAACAACTGGCGGATGTCTTGCATCAACATAACGGTTACCCGGTATCCGCCGATATCGGTTATTCCACTCCCGGATCGTTCGGCACTTATGCCGGGGATGAACTCAACATTCCGGTGGTCACCCTGGAGTTACCGGATGTAGGTGTGGACAAAGCCTGGAAGCAAAACCGGCAGGCTCTTTTGGCGGCAATTAATTATTCCACCGGGAACTAATAAAAAATTGCCTAACCGGTTTACACAACAGACGTGTTACTGCTTTTTCATATTTCATCGGTTGATAATTCATGTTGAGCGACAGCAATAGGCTATCGTTATTGTCTTTTACCCATTAAAATTTTGCCCGGGCCGGATACAATACCATCGATAATGCCGCCAATAATCACA